>CAZRUZ010000019.1:0-24002 GCA_964603275.1 uncultured Anaerolineaceae bacterium
GGCGGAGCGACGTGCTGCTGGGTGGACTGCTGGACTTGGGCCTGCTTCGCGGCCTCGGCGTCTTCGTCCTTGACGGCGCGGCGGAACTCCTTGATGGAGGTGCCGAGCTCGCGGCCGAGGCCGCTAATCTTGCCCACGCCGAAAATAAGGATGATCACGCCCCCGATAATCAGGAGCTCGGGTGCGCCAAGTGAACCAAACATCGTGTACTCTCCGATGCCCCGTGGGGGACTCGCTACCGATCATGCTACAGCAAGACGGGTGAGAGTAAACGTTCGCGGGGCGTCTTTCCTAACCCGGGCAGCATCCTCGGGGACCGCCGCCGAGCCGCGAGCCGGGCTGGCGCAGGGGTTCAGCCCACGCGTTCCACGAAGACATCCATCACGCCGCCACAGATCTTGTCCTCGCCGTCGGTGGGCTCGGTGAGGTCGACGGTGACGATGCGGGGCTGGCCGTCGTCGAGGACACTCATGGCCTCCTGCCAGACCTCGGCTTCACCGCAGCCGCCGCCGATGGTCCCGAAGAACGAGCCGTCGTGGCGGACGACCATCTTGGCGCCGGTCTTGCGCGGCGTGGAGCCACGGGTACGGGCGACGGTGGCAAGGACCACGGGCTCGCCGTTTTCGAGGGCGCGCGCGATTTCGCGGTAGATCTCGTCCTGCATGGGGAAATCGTGCCCCGGACGGGGCCGGGCTGGCAACTCACGCGGAAGTACGGGAGAACCCCGAGGGTCGAGGCAGATGGCAAATCGGCACAGGTGCCGGGTCCTGAATAGCGCTATCAGTATATTTCAAGAGACAAGTTGTGGATTTCTCGTGTGCGAGCCTTTGTGCGCGAAGGGGGAGCGTCGATTGCACCGGTGGAGCCCCGAAGAGCGCGGCTCACATCACAGCAGGCGGGGAGGCCCGCCACTTGCAGGAGTGCATCCCATGGTTATTCGGAATATCAGGAGCCCGCGGCGCCTTGCCGTGATGGCGATCTTCGCGGTCGTGGCCGTCTCGGCGTTCGGCTTCGCGGCAGCGAACACGGTCCCCGCCAGCAATGCCGGTGACGGCAGCGGGGCGATCAACGGCTACACGGTCTCGGCCATCAGCTACTCGCTGGACGGTACCAACCCGTCGCTGCTCGACTCAGTGGACTTCACGCTCGCCCCGACGACCGCGACCTCCGTGGAAGTGCAGATCAACGGCAACTGGTACAGCTGCACGGCCGGCGCCAACCCCTCGTGCAACATCGGCGGCGCTGAGACGGTCCTGAGCGCGGTGAGCCTCCGCGTTGTCGCGGCCGATTAAGACCAATTGAACGCCAGGGGTGCGTGAGCCCGGGGAGGTCAGGCCCCGCGCGCACCCCACCAATGGGGGGACGGCCATGGAGCCACGGCGGCGGGTGACCGCATCGCTCGCCTCAGCATTCACGCTCATCGCGGTTATCGCGGCGTGGATTGCCTTTGCCCCGCCCCAACTGGGCGGGCAGACGTCGTACGTGATTGTCAGCGGGGGAAGCATGGAGCCCGGGATGCACCGGGGCGACCTTGCCATCGTCCGCGGGCAGCCAACGTATGGCGTTGGCGATGTCGTGACGTATCGCCATCCCCAGATCGGGCCAGTGATCCACCGGATCGTCGCGATCGACGGTCCGCGGTACGTCCTCCAGGGCGATAACAACGACTACCTTGACCCGCATCAGCCGGTGCAGGCGGAGATGGTCGGGGAGCTCTGGATCCACGTACCGAAGGTGGGCGCGTGGCTGACACGTTTCCGCTCGCCGGTGTATGCGGCGGGGCTCTTGTTCGTCGCATTCGTGGGGCTGGGAGGCGGGGCCGCTGCGGCCCGCACAGCCCGCAAACGACGCCGGCCGGGAGAACGCCACGCAGGGGCGGCCAGAGCTGAGACACGGGGGGTACCGACAATGACAGGGTTGCTGCGCAACTGGCAGGACACACTTTCGCTCCTGGTGGCGGCCGCGTTCGGGCTTGGATTGCTCGGATGGGTGGCATTCACCAGGCCGGAATCTCATGAGATCCCGGACAACACGGCCTATACCCAGAAAGGAAGCTTCGGGTATTCGGCGGCGAGCGCGGACGGCCGGGTGTACGACACCGGCAGCGCCACCTCGGGCGAGCCGGTCTACCGCCGCCTGAGCGAGGCGGTGGCGTTCACGTTCGCGTACGAGTTCGAGAGCGCCAAAGCGGCGACCGTGGGAGGCACCTACCAGCTGGTGGCCGAACTCGGGGACGCGAGCGGCTGGAGGCGGACGATCCCGCTGACGCCAGAGACGACGTTCAGCGGCACGACGTTTATCGCCGAGGGGGTGCTGAGCCTCACTGAGGCGCAGTCACTGATCGAGGTCCTGGAAGCACAGTCCGGGGTGGAAAACGACCGCTATACGGTCACAGTGACTCCGCGGGTCACGGTCGCGGGCGAGGCATCGGGCACGCCCTTCGAGGACACGTTCGCGGCCGCGTCGCTGCCGATGGAGCTGGATGCCGTGCAATTGCGGGTCGCGCGGCACACTGGCAAGGAGCCGGAGGCGCTGCTTTCGCCGGAGTCCGGCGGCAATGTGACAACGAAGGTCAGCAAGTCGAACACGATCAGCCTGCTCGCGTTCGGGCTGCCGGTGGCGGCTGCGCGTGTGATCTCCCTGGCGGGCCTGGGGCTGACGCTGGTCGCCGCGGGGCTGTTCATGTGGGCAGTGGTACGCGCGCAGCGGGCCGGGACACTCACGCCGGAGGGGACGAAGCTGAAGGCGGCAGTGGTCACGGTCCGGGGGGATGTGCCGGCCGCACGCTCGCGCGTGGTCGATGTCTCAAGCCTGGACGACCTGGCGCGGATCTCCGAGCTCAACGGCTGCGTGGTGCTGCAGGAAGTGCGGCCCGGGTTCCACGCGTACTTCGTGTACGACGGTGACCTTGTGTACCGCTATCAGGCGGTTGGCACGCCGGCGATCCCGGCTGCCCGCAACCGCGAACAAGGTGCGGCGTGATGATCACGCGGAGGCTGCCGCAGGTTGCCCTGGCAAGCCTCGCCATCCTTGCGCTTGCGACGCTTGGCTCGGCTGCGGCAGCCGCGAATACCGTGCCGCCGAGCCGGGCTGGCGAGTCGACGCATCCGCGGACGCTGGCGCAGCTTGCCCCGCCCGAGTGCGCCGGGATGACGCTCACGCGGCTGCAGATCGGGCCGGGCGGCGTCGGCGGCGGCAATGCGCTGATCCTCGGCGATGGGAGCGGCGGGACGCTGAGCGGCGGTGGGGGCCGCGACTGCATCGTGGGCGGTGCCAACAACGGCACGCTGGAGGGGCAGGGCGGGAACGACGTGCTCATCGGTGGGCCGCGCTGGTTCACGATGCTCGACGGTGGCGGAAGCACCGGTGATGTCTGCTACCGCGGCCTCACCTGGTGGGCGTTCACGAGCGGGTGTGAGACGTACGTGCCCTGAGTTCAGGACCGGAGGAACACGCGCAGGTCCGCCCCATCCACTTCAACGCGGTCGACAACCTCGCGGAGGATTGCCTGGAGGCCTTCGAAAGGCAGGTCTTCCCACTCACGGACGGCGCGTTCGCGGAGCGCATCGAGATGGCGGCCGCGCTCGGCTTCGGTCTGCTGGGCGTGGAGGCGTTCGCGGGCCGCGGCGAGCTCGGCCTGGAGGTCCTGGTGGTCGCGGGCGAGGTCGGCGCCGAGCAGCTTCATGCGCTCGACGGTGATGTGGCCGTGGGCGGCATCGGCGACCAGTTCCTCCACGTCGCGGCGGTTGCGCTTCATCCGGCCTTCGACTCGGTCCACCTGGGCGTGGAGGTCAAGGAGGTAGGAATCGACGTTCCCGGCGCGGCGAAGGCGGGTGACTGGCTGGCCTCCCTCGCGGAGGGACTCGCGCAGGCGCGATTCGAGGTCGGCGACGCGCTGGGTGTTGTAGGCGCAGCTATTCTGGTTGGTGCGTGATTCGCACTGGTAGTAGCGGTAGACGGCGGCCTTCTGTTCGCCGTCGCGGGTCTCCCACTTCTGGCGGCGGCTGACGCCGATGAGCTTGTTGCCGCACTTGCCGCAGTACAAGAGCCCGCTGAGCAGGAAGGGCTGGACGGTCCGGGTGCGGGTGGCGCCGTGGCGCGATTGAAGCCGGTCCTGGACCTTGCGGAAGTCTTCGGGTGAGACGAGGGCCGGGTGGCTGCCGGTCACGGTGGTGCCAAAGCGGGAATAGTGACCGAGGTAGGCACGGTTCCGGAGAATGTCGCGGACGGTGACCATGCTCCAGCGTCCGCCGCGGCGGGTGAGGACGTTCTCTTCATTGAGCTGGCCGGCGATCTTGCGGATGCCCATGCTCTCCTGGAGGTAGAGCCGGAAGATGTAGCGGACGACGACCGCTTCCTCGGGGACGAGTTCAAGGCGGCGGCGAGGGCCGACCCGGTAACCGTAGGGAGGGCGGCCGAGGACTTCGCCCTTGACCGCCTTGCGGCGCATCGCCGAGCGGACTTTTTCCGAGACGGGGGTCCCGTCGCCACGGTCGGCCCACGTGTCGACAAGCGTTCGGAAGGCATCGGCGCCGTTGTGGGCGAGGAGGACCGGGACGCCGGTGCCTTCGAGTTCGAGGAGCTTGAGGGCTGCCTGTCCGAGGTCGTGGCCGAGCACGCCGAGGCTATCGACCGCGACGACGGTGAATCCCCGGTCGGCGCGCGACAGGAAGTGCAGCATCTGCGGGAAGCCCCCGGAACCGGGCAGTTCACCGTCGGTGTCAAGGAAGGTGCCGGCGACTTCGTAGCCCTGGCGCGAGCAAAAATCGAGGAAGGCGCGGTTCTGTTCGCCGATGCTGCGCTTCTGTCCGTCCTTGCGCGCTCCCTCCACGAAGTACCCGACAGCGCGCATGTGGCTAGCCCACGTAGAGGATGCGCTCGCAATTGGGACACTGGGCGAGCTGGTCTGGCTGGAAGGCGCGGCGGCGGACAGATTCGGGGACGGTGACGCGGCAGCCGGAACACATGCTGCCCTGGACGTGGGCGACGGCGATGCCTCCCTTGCGGCGGCGGATGTCCTCGTAGAGGTGGAGGGCGCGGGGGGGAACCGTGGCACGCTGGGCTTCGCGGCGGGCATCGGCACGGGTGAGCAGGCCGGCCAGCCGTTCGGCCTCGGTGCGGAGGGAGGCGGACTCGGCTTCCCAGCGGGACTCGGCGCCAGCGACGGCTTTGGCGGCGCGCTGGTGATCGGCCTCGAGGCCTTCGATGGCCGTCATCACCTCAAGGAGTTCGTCTTCGAGGCCACCCCGCTGGGCTTTGAGCAGTTCGAGCTCGTGCTGGATGTTACCGAGTTCCTTGGGATTGCGGACGGAGCCGTCGTAGAGCCGCTTTTCCTCGGGGGCGATGCGGGAGCTCAGGACGCTGATTTCGCCATCGAGTCGGCGCTGGTTGCGCCGGGTTTCGGCGAGGCGCTCATCGATGGCGGCGAGGCCGGCGCGGGCGGCCTCGAGTTCTTCGCTGCCCTGGAGGCGGCGCCGGGCATCCTCGAGGGCGGCGCCGAGTGTGGCGGCCTCGTCATCGAGTTCCTGGAGCGTGCGGAGGCCGGCAACCTGTGACACGTGCGGCGTTATCCGGGCGTGAAGAGTGGAGAGCCGCGGGGGGCTAACCCTAGCACGAAGCGTAGGGATGGAGGCGGGCGGCGTAAACGGGGAGTAGCGGGTACGGCGGCATGTTTTGCCGAATCGTTACGGAAGGGCTGCCGTTATGGTGGCACGGTCCGCACGGGCGAGGGAGGATAGAATGCGCTGGAGTGACCTCCGGAGGAGGAGTGGCTCAGATGCTGTTCAACGTTGCGCAACTGCTGCGGCAGGAAGTCGGAGCGAGCCGCCGGTATGATCTGGAAGCGGAAGAGCCGGTACACGGGGGCCGGGTCGAGCTGATCCGGGTGCCGGAAGGCGTGCTGGTCCGATGCGAGGCGGATGTCCTGGTCGAGGCGCAATGCAGCCGGTGCCTGGTGACTTTCGCCTATCCGGTGCATGTGAGCTTCGAAGAAGTGTACGCCCAGCAGGTGGACCTGGTGCACGGACACCGGCTGGCGGAACCGGAAGACCCGGAGAGCTTCAGGATTGGGATGGACAACACGATCGACATTAGGGAGGCCGTGCGGCAATATAGCGAGACGGCTGCAGAGATGCGGCCGCTCTGCCGTCCTGACTGTCCGGGGCTTTGCCCGGTGTGCGGGACGGACCTGACGATGGCATCCTGCCAGTGTGAAAGGCGGCCGGTAGACCCGCGATGGGCGGCGCTTTTCGGACTGAAGCACATGACCAATGGGTAACGACCTGAAGGAGACCCGCCATGCCCCCGCTGCCAAAGCGGAAGTACGCCTCTTCTCGCCAGGGGAAGCGCCGCTCGCATCTGAAGATCCGGATGCCTCACGTGATCGACTGTCCGCGGTGCAAGAGCCCGCGGCTGGCGCACCACGCCTGCCCGATCTGTGGAACCTACCGGGGCCGGGAAGTGATCCAGCTTCCCGAGCCAGACCTCGAGAGCTGACGAGCCCGGCCCTCAACGTGGCGCCCTTTCTTTCCTTCACGGACCCGGTCCATGCCGACCGGGCTTTCGTGTTTCCCGGACAGGGAGCGCAATCGGTGGGGATGGGCAAGGACCTGTACGACCAGTTCGCAAGCGCGCGCGAGCTCTATGACCGCGCCGACGAGATCCTCGGATTCAGCCTGAGCCGGATCTGTTTCGAGGGACCCGAAGAAGAACTGCAGCAGACGCGCAACACGCAGCCAGCTATCGCCGTCACCAGCCTCGCACTCCTGCGGGTGGCCACCGAGGTCAACCCGGGGTTGCTTGAGCGGCCGGCGTTTGTCGCGGGGCACTCGCTGGGCGAGTATTCCGCGCTTGTGGCGGCGGGCTCGCTGCCGTTCGATGAGGCGGTGCGGCTGCTGCGGACGCGGGGCGAGCTGATGCAGGCCGCGGGCGATAAGAACCCAGGGACCATGGCCGCAGTCCTCGGGCTCGACGTTTCGGATTGCGAGGAAGTCTGCCGCGAGGCGGGCGCCGAGATCTGTAACATCAACGCCCCGGGCCAGATTGTCATCGGCGGGCGGCGCGAGGCTGTGGTCCGCGCGCTCGATTACGCGAAGGCGCGGGGCGCGGTGAAGGTGATCCCGCTGAGCGTGAGCGGCGCCTTTCATAGCTCGCTCATGCGCCCGGCCGCGGACGGGATGGTCCAGCCGGTAGCGACCGCTTCGATCGGGCACCCGCTGGTGCCGGTGGTGGCAAACTGCACGGCAACGGCGATCGATGCCGAGGTGGCCATCCGCCACGAACTGGTGGACCAGGTGTGCAAACCGGTGCAGTGGAGCCAAACGGTTGAGTTCCTTGGCAGCCACGGGGTCGAGACGTTCATCGAGTTCGGCCCCGGCCGGGTGCTCACGGCGATCATCAAGCGGATGCTGCGCAAGTCGAATTGCATCAACGTGAACGAGGCCTCGACGGTCCAGGTTTCGCTCCCGTGAGTGGACTCGCGGGCAAAGCGGCGCTCGTCACGGGCGGCTCACGCGGCATCGGCCGGGCGATCTGCATAGCCCTGGCGGGGGAAGGCGTGAAGGTCGCCGTGAATTACAACACCAATCCCACCCTCGCCGAGGAAGTGGTCGGGCAGATTGCCGCGGCGGGCGGCGAGGCGTTCGCCATCAAGGGCGATGTCGCCAACGCGGACGATGCGGCGGCAATCGTGAAGGCTACGGTCGACCGGTTCGGGGGGCTGGACATCCTGGTGAACAACGCGGGGATCACGCGCGACGGGCTGCTGATGCGGATGAGTGAGGACGACTGGGATGCTGTCCACCAGACCAACCTGCGCGGAGCATTCCTGGTGACGAAGGCGGCGATGCGTCCCATGTTGCGCGCCCGGGGCGGGCGGATCATCAACATCTCGAGCGTGGTTGGCGTGATGGGAAACGCGGGGCAGGCGAACTATGCGGCCGCGAAAGCGGGGCTTATCGGCTTCACGCGGTCGGTGGCACGAGAGGTGTCGTCACGCGGGATCACGGTAAACGCGGTGGCGCCGGGCTTCATCAACACGGACATCATCACCAGCATGAGCGAGCAGGCCACGCAGGCCGTGCTGGGCCAGATCCCGCTGGGGCGGATCGCCGAGCCAGAAGAAGTTGCGCCGCTTGTCGTGTTCCTGGCGAGCGAGGGCGCGGGCTACATCACGGGGCAGTGCATTCACGTTGATGGCGGTATGGTGATGGCGTGACGGATAACCCGTTCCGCCGTGCGCGCCAGGTTGCCCTGGAGGCGCTCTACGAATCCGAGACCTCGAACCACGACCCCGAAGCCGCCTTCGAGCGGCGGCTGAGTGCGGCCGAAGACGAGGAGCCGGGCGTTGCCGCGCCGGGGCCGAGCGGCCTCGGGCGGGGGATGCTGCGGGGGGTGGGGAAGCTGCGCCCGGAGATCGATGCCTATATCCGGGAGGCGGCAACACAGTACCCACTAGAGACGCTGGCCGTCGTTGACCGGAACATCCTGCGGCTTGCAATATGGGAGCTGCTTACCGATAATTCGGCGCCGGTCGCGGCTGTCGTGAACGAGGCGGTGGAGCTGGCTCACCGGTACGGAGGGGATAGCTCGCCGGGCTTCGTCAACGGAGTGCTCCGGACTGTAAGCGAACGAATACGCGCTGGAAAGCCGGCGCGGCCAGGATCGCCGGAAGCGGCGAACGAAATCAACACACCCACGCCATTAACCAGGAGTACTCCTACCGTGCCAACAGTGTTCGAACGGGTCCGTTCCATCGTGGTCGAGCAGCTCGGCGTCGAAGAAGACGAGGTGTTGCCCGCCGCGTCATTTGTGGACGACCTGAACGCCGATTCGCTCGATCTTGTCGAGCTGATTATGTCGCTTGAAGAGGAATTCTCCGCCGACGTCGGGGAGTTGGAGATCAGCGACGAGGACGCGGAGAAGATCGCGACCGTCCAGGACGCCGTAGACTATCTGAAGGATCACGGCGTCGAGGACAAGTAGGCTGAGGCAGCCGCCGCCAGCCCGGCGCACGGGAGGTTGATGTGGAATTCCTGGGCATTGGTTACCAGGAACTTCTGCTTGTGCTCGGGCTCCTGCTGGTGGTTGTGGGGCCGGAGCGGCTGCCCCAGATGGCATACCATATCGGGCGCGCGGTGAGGCAGATGCAGATGTACGCGCGCGCCGTGCGGGACGAGTTCAAGGACGAAATCGACTACCTGGACGAACAGTACCGGACGATCCGTGGCGAAGTGGACGAAGCGCAACGTGCGGTGCGCGACGAACAACGGAAGCTGGATAGCGGCCTGCGCGAGATGAACGCCACGCTGGAGAAGGCGACCACTGAGCTGTCGCTCGATGACAAGGTGGTGCCGTTCACGGCGCCGGCAAGCGCGCAGCCCGCCACCGAGCCCGCTGCCGCCGAACCGGCCCGGCCGCCGATGGTGTTCTAGGCAGCGATGAGCGCGGAACCAATCCAGGCAGACGCGGAACCCGAAACCCCGTTCAGAGGCTACCCGGGCGCGGGCGAAATGACCCTGATGGAGCACCTGAAGGAGCTCCGTAACCGGGTGGTCATTTCGTCGGCGGCGCTGGTGATCGCGACGATCGTCTGCTTTCTGTTCTGGGAAACCATCCTGGGGTGGCTGCTGGCCCCGGCACGGGAGGAGATCCCGGACTTCCGGGTCTCCAGCTTCTCACCGACGGACCGGATCAGCATCATCGTGAAGATCGGCCTGTACGGCGGGCTGATCCTGGCGTCCCCGGTGATCATCTACGAGCTGCTGGCATTCATCGTGCCCGGCCTGACGGCGAAGGAGAAGCGGCTGCTGCTCCCCGGGATTACGGGAGTGGTCATCTTCCTTGGGGGAGGGATGGCATTCGCCTACTGGGTGATCCTGCCGGCATCGCTGGGGTTCCTGCTCGAACTCGGCAGCACGGAGATCGAGAACGTCACGGGGGCGAAGCAGTACGTCGATTTCGTCGTGCGGATCGTGTTCTGGGTGGGCGTTGCATTCGAGTTGCCGATGGTCCTGGCGCTGGCGGCCCGGCTGGGGCTGGTGCGGGCGAAACAACTCCTCGCCTTCTGGCGCTACGCGGTTATCGCCATCTTCATTATCGCGGCGGTGGTCACGCCGACGCCGGACCCGATCACGCAGACGATGGTCGCGGGGCCGCTCTTCTTCCTCTACTTCGTGGGCATCCTGTTCGCCTGGCTCGTGCAGCCGCGGAAGGCCGCGCCTGCCGGGGAAGCTGGCACGTGACGGCCCCGCGGCAGGGGAACGACCCGCTAGTTGCCGCGGTTACCGGCGCCGCCGGGGGGTTCCTGAGCGGGATCCTGGGGGGAGGCGGCGGCGCCATCATGGTGCCGTTGATGACCGGGCCGCTGCGGATGGGGCAGCACATCGCGCATGGGACATCGCTGGTGGTGATCATCGTGACGGCGGCCGTGGCGGCGGCCACATACTCGGTGAGTGGCCCGGTGAGCGCCGAACTGGTGATCGCCCTGCTGGTAGGGGCGGTAACCGGCGCGGCCATCGGCGCACGGGGAGCGATGCGGGTCCCGGCGATGCGGCTGCGGCAGCTCTTCGGGCTGTTCCTGGTGGCGGTGTCACTCAGGCTGCTGCTGATGAGCACCGTGGACCCGGTCCTGGAGGCCAGCGGCGCAACCGAATTGACCGTGGGCGCGCTGATCGGGTTCGCCGGCGGACTGGCATCGGGCGCACTGGGGGTGGGCGGCGGGGCGATCTTCGTACCGGCGCTGGTGCTCATCCTCGGGGTCGGGCAGCACGAGGCGCAGGGCGTCTCGCTCTGGGTGATCGTCGGGGCATCAATCTCGGGGGCGGTGACGCACTACCGGCAGGGGACGGTGGACACGGTGATGGCGCGGTGGGTCGCGCCGTTCGCTTTTCCGGGCGCGATTGCGGGGGCCCTGGCAGCGGGGATGTTGAGCGGGCGCGCGTTGCAGGTTGTCTTCTCCGTGATCCTGACGGCGATTGGCATCCAGATGCTGGTGACCGCGCACCGGCGCCTGCAGGCGGCCCGGCGGGTATCCGCGGAGGTAGTGGTAGCAGCATGATCAGGGTGGAGGAACGCGCGGCCGAGCTCTATGACGTCATCAGGGCGTGCAGGATGTGTGGCCTGGCAGAAACGCGGACGCATTCCGTCCCGGGCGAGGGGCCGCTCGATGCCGAGGTGATGTGCATCGGCGAGGCGCCGGGGATGAACGAAGACAAGCAGGGAAGGCCATTCGTCGGCGCCGCGGGGAAGTTCCTCGATGAGCTGCTCGCAGCCGGCGGACTGCGGCGCGACGAGGTGTACATCTGCAACGTCCTGAAGTGCCGCCCGCCAGGGAACCGCGACCCGCTGCCCGGGGAAATCGAAGCGTGCGGCGAGTATTTGGACCTGCAGATCGACATGGTGGACCCGCTGGTCATCGTGACGCTGGGGCGGTTCTCGATGGCACGGTGGTTTCCGCGGCAAGCAATTTCCCGGATTCACGGGAGTGTGCGAGAGTGTGATGGCCGGCTGGTGGTGCCGATGTATCACCCGGCGGCGGCACTGCACCAGCAGAACCTGCGCGAGGTGCTGCTCGCGGATTTCCGGCAACTGCCCGGGATCCTGGAGCGGGCCCGCGGCGGCCGGCAGGCGCCCCCGGCGCCGGCGGTGACCACGCCCGTCCCCGGCGCGATGCGGGAACAGGCAATTCCCGTGGCTGCTGCGCGGGTTGAGGACGTTTCAGACGAACCATCGCAACCGGGACAGATCCGGTTGTTTGAGTAAGGACAGACATGGCAGGAAACACAACGTTGCGCGTCATCCCGCTGGGCGGGCTTGGCGAAATTGGCCGGAACATGATGGTCCTCGAGTACGGTGACGACATCATCGTGGTCGATGTGGGGCTGATGTTCCCGGAAGAAGAGATGCTCGGGGTTGACCTCGTTATCCCGGACTTCAGCTACCTCCGCGAAAACCGGGAGAAGCTGCGGGCGGTGTTCCTTACCCACGGGCACGAGGACCATGTCGGTGCACTGCCCTACTTCATGCGCGAGTTCAACGCGCCGATTTATGGCGCCCGGCTGACCGACGGACTGATCCGCGTGAAGCTGCAGGAGCACCGTCTGTTGCAGGGGGCGGAGACCCACGTGGTGGAACCGGGCGAGGTGATCACCGCCGGGGTATTCGAGGTGGAGTTCTTCCCGGTCGCGCACAGCATCCCAGACGCGTGCGGGCTAATCATCCGGACGCCGCTGGGGCCCGTCGTACACACAGGCGACTTCAAGCTGGACCACACCCCGGTGATGGACCAGCACACTGACCTTATCCGGCTGGCCCAGGTGGGCGCCGAAGGGTGCCTGCTGCTGCTGGCCGATTCCACCTACGCGGAGCAGGAGGGCTACACGCCAAGCGAGCAGCTGGTCGGGGAAGCGCTGCGCAATATCCTGGTGAACGCGAAGGGACGTGTGGTCGTGGCGACGTTTGCGTCGCTGATCTCGCGCGTGCAACAGGTGATCGATGCGGCCGTGTTCACGGGCCGGAAGGTGTTCGTCACGGGCCGGTCGATGATCGATAACGTCGCGATGGCGCGGCAGCTCGGTTACCTGAACGCACCGGACGGGACGATCGTCGGCGTGGAGGAGATGCGGAACCTCGCTGCTGCGAAGCTGGTTGTGGTGACGACCGGGAGCCAGGGCGAGCCGACGAGCGCGCTGACGCGGATGGCAAACGGCGACCATCGGCATGTCACGATCGCCAAGGGCGACACGGTGGTGCTTTCTGCTTCGCCGATCCCGGGGAACGAGACGGCGGTGTATCGCAACGTGGATAACCTCTTCCGGCTTGGCGCGGAGGTGTTGTACAACCGGGCGGCGAACACGCACGTCCACGGCCACGCCAGCCGGGAAGAGCTGAAGATCATCCAGGGGCTGCTCCAGCCCGAGTACTTCGTGCCCGTCCACGGCGAGTTCCGCCACCTGGTGGTGCACGCCAAACTGGCTGAATCGGTGGGGGTGCCACCGGGCAATGCATTCGTCCTGACCGACGGTGACGTACTGGAGATCGACGAGGAAAGCGCCTGGCTTGGCGACCGTGTCCCGGCAAGTTATGTCTATGTAGACGGCCTTGGCATCGGCGACGTGGACCAGCACATCCTGCGGGACCGGGCGCACCTTTCGACGGACGGCGTAGTCGTGGTGATCGTCACGGTGGACAAACAGACGGGGCGGTTGGAGCGGCCGGCAGAGATCCTCTCGCGCGGGTTCATCGATGTGGAGGAGCGTGAGGATGTGCTCGAGCGGGCGCGGCAGGTTGCAGCGGACTCGTTGAAGGGTGTGGACCATTACGCCGAGTTCGGGGACATCAACGTGCGGATCCGCGACGCTGTGAGTAAGTTCCTCTATGATGAGACGCGCAGACGCCCCATGGTGCTGACCGTGACTGTCGAGGTCTAGGCCGGCAAACACGAGGGGGTGCTGCCGTTGCTGGCCAGCGGGGTGCCGGCGACGGGTGAATGAGGAGTGCACAGCCATGGCGGCAAGGGCACGTACTCGGCCCCGCGCTGCCCAGGCGGACAGGCGTCCGCGTGGGCGAAAACGGAAGAGCCGTATTTCACTGGCGAAGCTGAACCGGCCGGGAATCCTCGGGCCGCTGGCGCTTGCTGCGGTGCTGGCGGGCGCGGCAGTTGCGTTCGACGGAGTCGAAGTCGGGCGGACCCTGCGAGACTGGACGCTGCGGACGTTTGGCCTCGGGATCCTTGTGGTGCTTGGATGGGCGCTGTACGGTAGCGCCGCGGCGTGGCGCGGCTGGTACCTCGACCGCAGGCAGTTCGCCCGGCGGACGGCGGGCTGGCTGGCGGCAGGACTATTCGTCTGGGGATTGCTGGGTCTGAATGAGGCCCCGTGGACGGCAGGCGAGGTGAGCTTCCGGGACGTCTCGCTGGGAGGAGACATCGGCCGGATTTTGGTGGCCGGGTTCCTCGGGAAGCTCGCGTGGCTCAGCCTCTTTCTCATCGCCGCCGGGCTGCTGGCGCCGGGACCGACGCGCTGGGTGGCCGTGAACGTGCCGTACTGGATGGAAGAGGCCTGGGAGCGGCGGCTGCCCCACCGCGCGGCAGCGGCGTTGGGGCGCTGGACGCAGTTCATCCTGCGGCGGCCGGGTAGCGAAGACGAAGAGATCGTGATTGGTGCGGGTGCGTACCAGCGGCTAGAGCCGGTGGGCGGCCAATCGCTGGAGAGCGCACCGGTGGTATTCCGGCCATCGATCGACCCGGCGTCACCGAGTTCACCTGTGGGGGCGGGCGCCGCAGCGACGTTCACCCCGATGCCGATGGACGAGCCGGAGATCGAAGAGCCGACCGAGGTAGCCAGCCCGGTGGTTGAGGACGAACCGGAAGAGCCGATGCAGCTCGGGCTCGAACTCGACCCGAAGAGCGGGTGGCAATTGCCGGCCATCGAGATGTTGAACGCGCCCCAGCCGAGCATCCACCGGAAGCACGACAACGCGGCGCGAGCGCAGCTGATCGTGGACACGCTGGCGAGCTTCGGAGTCGATGCGACGGTCGTGGAGATCAACGAAGGGCCGACGGTCACGCAGTTCGGCGTCGAGCCGGGCTGGGAAGTGCGTTACAAGGACGTACCCCTCCGGGACGAATCCGGGAAAGCGCTGGTCGGGAGCGATGGCAGGCCACGGACGGAGCGGATTGAGGTATCGCGGACGCGCGTCCGGGTGAACAAGATCACCACGCTGCAGAACGACCTTGCGCTGGCGCTCGCCGCACCGAGCCTCCGCATCGAGGCGCCGGTCCCGGGGCGGGCGATCGTCGGCATCGAGGTGCCAAACGATGCCGCGACGGTGGTGACGATGCGCGGCGTGATGGAGACGAAGGAATTCGAGGACCTGGCGCGCAAGAGCAAGCTCGCGCTGGCACTGGGCAAGGGTGTATCCGGCGTGCCGGTGGTGGCCGACCTGGCGAAGATGCCGCACCTGCTCATCGCTGGCGCCACGGGCTCGGGCAAGAGCGTCTGCATGAACTCGATCATCGCGGGGATCATGATGAACGCGACGCCGGACCAGGTGCGCTTTGTGATGATCGACCCGAAGCGGGTGGAGCTCACCGGGTACTCCGGGATCCCGCACATGGCCTTCAGCGAAGTCATCGTCGACATGGACAAGGTGGTCGGAGTGCTGCAGGCGGTAGTGGGCGAGATGGACGCCCGCTACAAGAAGTTTGCCGAGCTGGCGGTGCGGAACATCGAGGGCTACAACAAGCACCCGCGCGTGCTGAAGAAGTTGCCGTACTGGGTGGTCATTATCGACGAGCTTGCCGACCTGATGATGGCGGCGCCGTTCGAGGTCGAGAAGCTGATTTGCCGGCTGGCCCAGCTGGCCCGGGCGACGGGGATTCACCTGGTGGTGGCGACGCAGCGGCCCTCCGTGGATGTGGTGACGGGGTTGATCAAGGCGAACTTCCCGACGCGGATTGCCTTCGCGGTGACATCCCAGACCGACTCGCGGACGATCCTGGACATGGGCGGCGCGGAGAAGCTGCTGGGGCGCGGCGACATGCTGTTCATGCCGACCGATGCCTCGAAGCCGATCCGTATCCAGGGTGTGTACCTCTCGGATGCGGAAGTGGAGCGGTTGGTGGAGTTCTGGAAGGACGAGCGCTTCGGCGCGCTGGCGCCCGATAACGCCGATGCCCTGCTGGAGGAGGCGCTTGCGGCCCAGAACGGCGGTGACGCCGAGATTGAAGTGGATTACGACGACCCGGTAGTGGTGCGCGCGCGCGAACTGGCGGCGCAGCACCAGCGCGTCTCGCCATCGCTCTTCCAGCGCCGGCTGAAGGTGGGATACCTGAAAGCGGCGAAGATCATGGAGATCCTGGAAGACGATGGGATCGTTGGGCCGCGGGAGGACGGCGAATCGCGCCGCGTGCTTGCGGGGACGGCAGTTGAAGACCCTGCCTGATAGACTTTCCGGTGTGAAGAACCTTCGCACCCTGTTGCGCAAGCACGAGGAAGAGGCCGCACCTGAAGACGAGCCTGCCCACGAGCAGTGCCTCTCGTGCGGGGCCGACCTCGAGGGCTCGCGTTCGTACGAACGCTTCCGGGTCTGCCATTCGTGCGGTTTCCACTTCCACCTGAGCGCCGATGAGCGGCTTGCGACGCTGCTCGATATCGGCAGCTTCCACGAGGACGACCGGGGAGTAACGGCCATCGACCCGCTTTCGTTCCAGGGACGGCAGTCGTACCGGTCGAGGGTGATCCAGGCGCAGCGGCGGACGGGATTGACCGAGGCGGCGCTGACCGGCACCGGGACGATCCACGGCCGCGACGTGGTCATGGGCGTGATCGACTTTTCGTTCCTCGGCGGTTCGATCGGCGTGGCAGCCGGCGAACGGCTGGCGCGGGCGTTCGAAAAGGCGACGTCGCGGCGGGTGCCGATCGTCCTTATCTGTTCAACGTCGGGGACGCGGATGCAGGAGGGGCTGCTGGCACTCATGCAGGCGCCCCGGATCGCTGCAGCGGTGGAACGGCATGGCCGCGCTGGACTCCCATACGTGGCGGTGCTGACCGACCCGACAACCGGGTCGGCATACACAGGCTTCGTCAACCTGGCGGACATCATCCTGGCGGAGCCGAACGCGCTGGTGGGCTATGCGGCGCTGCGGTCGTTGCAGGAGGCGACGGGAGACGACCTCCCGGCGGGGTCACACACCTCGGAGGCGCACCTGCGGCGGGGACTCATTGACGGGGTGGTCTCGCGCCCACAGCTGCGTGAGTCACTCGCGCAGATCCTCGACCTGGTCTCGAACAACTTCCGGCTGACCGCGACGAAGGGGCCGCTGGAATCGCGCGCTACCCATAGCCACCAGAGTGCGTGGCAGCAGGTGCAGATCTCGCGCCACCGGATGCGCCCCACGTCAGTCGAGCTCATCGCGCGGATGACGGCATCGTTCGTGGAAATCCACGGCGACCGCAGCGGCGTTGACGACCCGGCGGTTGTCGCAGGGTTCGGTTCGCTGGCTGGGGAGGCGATGATGTTCGTCGGACAGGTACGCGAACACGATGCCGGCGGGAACGGAGGCTGGATCACGGCGGCGGGATTCCGCAAGGCGACCCGGGCAATCCGCCTGGCGGGCAAGTTCAACCTGCCGCTGGTGACCCTGGTGGACACGGCCGGAGCGCGCCCGGCGCTACAGGACGAGGAGGCGGGACTGGGGGCGGCGATGGCGGAATGCATGGCGACAATGCTGGCCGTGCCTTCGCCGACGATTGCCGTCATCACGGGTGAAGGCAACTCGGAGGCGGCCGTGGCGATGGCGGTCGGCGACCGGGTACTGATGCTGGATAACGCAGTCTACGAAGTAGTGCGGCCGGAAGATGCAGCGGCGATCCTTTCGGGCGATGCCGTGGAGATCGCCGAGCGGCTGCGGCTGACTTCGCACGATTGCTTGCGGCTGGGAATCGTGGACCAGACGGTCCCGGAGCCCGGTGACGGCGCGCATACAGACCACGGAGAGGCCGCCATGCTGCTGCGGCGCAGCATCCTGAGGACGCTGGCGCGCATCCAGCGTGAGAAAGGCAGGCGCCGGGTGGAGCGGCGTTATGCGCGATACCGCCAGATCGGGTCCACGCGGTCATGGGTGCGGGGGCGGATGGAACGCCAGCTCGCGCACCTGCAGGATCGGTTTGGCGGGATGGCAGACCGGCTGCGAGGGCGAACGCTGCGCCGGCGTCCGGATTTTGGGGACGAACGAGACATCCCGGTGTAACCTCCGGAGTGAGACGGCGGGAGAGGCCGGGTGGCCGATGTACCGCCAGATGGGACGGGGTCCGGCCTGAACGCCCAAGACCTGCTGTTGTTGCCGCTCGGATTTGCCGTGGGGGCGTTCGGCACACTTGTCGGCGCCGGGGGCGGCTTTGTGCTGGTGCCCGTGCTCCTGCTGCTCTACCCGGAGAAGGAGGCGGAGACGATCACCGCGATGTCGCTCTTCGTCGTGATGGCGAACGCGATGTCGGGCACGGTTGCCTATGCGCGGCAGGGGCGGATCGATTACCGGAGCGGCGGGTGGTTTGCGCTGAGCACGCTCCCGGGGGCAATCGCCGGCGCGATCGTTGTCGGGTTTATCCCGCGGCGGGTGTTTGATGCGGGGTTTGCGTGCGTACTGGGTGCGATCGGCGTGTTCTTGCTGGTCAGACGCTCGAACCAGGGGATCGTCCCACCGGTGACCGGGTGGGGTACCGTCCGCAGGCGCCTGACCGATGCGAACGGGAACACGTTCTTCTATTCGTTCAAGATGCAACGGGGGATCGGCCTCTCGGCGGGGATTGGCTTCTTGAGCAGTCTGCTGGGGATCGGCGGGGGCATCATCCACGTGCCGGTGATGGCTACGGTGCTGCACTTCCCAATCCACATCGCGGCGGCGACGTCGCAGTTTGTCCTGATGTTCATGGCGGCCGAGGGGACGGCCGTCCATTTCTCCACCGGTACGCTGCACTGGGACAGCTCGCTCGGCAAGGCGGTGATCCTGGCGGCGGGGGCGATCCCGGGCGCGCAGTCCGGGGCATGGCTCTCGCGCAGGGTACGCGGTGGGATCATCCTGCGGGCGCTGGCGGCCGCGTTGATCCTTGTGGCACTGCGGCTGGGCCTGAAGGCGGCGGGCGTCTAGCCGGGACGCCTCAGGGGGTGTTCTCCCAGTCGCGCCAGCTCCGGCGTTCATCGGACATGTCGATGTAGTGGCCCTGGCCGGGGCGCTTTGCCGCGGGCGCCCGGTCCATGCGCTGGAGAAGGTACCAGACGAGGAAACTCAGGGCGCACATGACGCCGGTGAGCATGGCCAGGCGCTGGATCCCGCGCTTGCCGGCATCGTCCCAGGTCTCGAAAGCCGCGGTCGAAAGCTCGAGCGCTTTTCCCCCGTCGCCAGCGGCGTAGGCTGCTTCGGCGCGGGCGAGGTCGCCGGCGGGGTCAGTGAAGAGCATCCCGACGCGCGCGAAGAAACCGGCTTCGAAGGACTCCTGCTTCTTGCGGGCGAGTTCTATCATCTTGCCCGCGGCCTCGAAGTTGTAGACATCCGTGACGGCGCCGGCAGCGTCGGATTTTGCGCCGGTGAAATCGCCGGCGTTGAACTTATCGCGGGCCCCGGCGAGGCGGAGCCGGGCCGGGGAGTCCTCGGCCTCGGAGGCAAGACGTCCGGCGGCATCGGTAATGGCGGCGGCCGCCTGCCGCTGGTCCTCAATGACCACGCGGGTGTTGGCGAGGGTGGTGGTCCCCCATGACAGCGCGACTTTGCCGGGCGTGCCGAGACCCGCCTCGGCGCTGAGCTTGAGGACGGCCTCGTAGGCGTCGAGTACCTCGTTGCCTTTGGCCACCTGGGCGGGGATGCTTTCGAACGTCCACGCGAGCAGGTTGGCGTAGATATCGGAGGGGATGCCTTCGAGGCCCAGGGCGCGGGAACGGGTGATGAGGTCGGTGACCTGCTGGGTAGCCGCCCGGCGGGTCTCGAGGAGGGGTTTGGCGGTCTCGGGGTTGAAGACCCAGTCGAGGAAGAGCTGGTCGAGGTTGAAGCCGCTGACCAGCTCACCCTGGTCCAGGAACCAGCGATCCTGGAGACGCCAGAACGATGGATCATCATCGATCCGGGAAAGGACCGTGGTCATGTTGGCGCGGCCCCCGATCGCGGTTTCGTAGGCAAACCAGAAGGCGCCGGAGCGGCCGTACCAGTAATCGGAAGGACCGCCGAGCATCGTGCCCCACTGGGTGAGTGGCAGGTTCACGTTGTACTTCTGCCAGCCCCAGTCGTGCGGCGAGATGCCAAGGTCGGGCGCGACGACGCGCGTCCCCCATTCCGCAAGCCCTTCCCAGAGCCATGGCCTGCTGAGCTGGGTGTTCCCCGCCCACTGGTGGGCGAGTTCGTGGACGGTCACCTCGTCGTCGACCCCGGTATCGGTCGCGAGAAGGACATCGCCAGTGCCTGAGAAGGCCACGCCAGCGGCGCCGATGCCTTCAATGTGGTGGGACTGGCGCATGGTCACTTTTTCGAACGGGTAGGGGAAACCGAAGGCCTTTTCGAGCAGAGGGAAGGCGCGCTTGGCGACATCGAACTGGCGGTCCGCCCATGCCTGGTCACGCTTGAAGTACTTCAGGATAAGCGTCACGGAGCGGCCATCGGGCATCTCAACCGGGGTCTGGAGTGTACCGCGCTTGGACTCATCGGTGACGGAGAGCACGTAGGCGGAGAAGACGCGGATGTCCGTCCGTTGACGGCAGCGGTCATCGAGACCGGCGCAGCGGTTGAGCTGGTCAGGGTCATCGGTGGCCAGGGCGATAAGGAGGACATCGCCGCAGACCCAGCGCTCGAGACCGGCGCTCTTCACATCGCCCGGCTGGTCCTTCGCGAGCAGACAGCCGGGGTCGAGCACGTTGTCACCGGCGGCCGGGACATCGATGAAGACAAACGAACCGGGACCCTGGCCGATGAACGGCGTCTCGATCGCCCCCGGTTCAAGGCTCATGAGGCTGCCAACACTGGAAGGCATCCGATAGGTGGTGTCGAGGGTAACGCGAAGGTTCTTCTTGAGCGGTTTCGGGAGGGTGGCCTCGGCGATTCCGGCGACCGCGGCAGTTTCGGAGCCGGGGGTGAGCTTCTGTTCGAGGACCTGGTCGCCAGCCTTGACGACAACATCCTGCGCGCCCGGCATGACCCACACGGGCAGGGTTGCAAGGTCCTGGGCCTGAAGGTTCACGTATTCAGCATGGACGCGGACATCGATGCTGCCGGCGGCGGTATCGAGCCGGTAGTAGGTTTCGGAGGCGACACCGTAGGGGATGTCGATCGGCTGTGCCTGGGCCTGCGCATCGTGACCAGACGCAGCCAGCGCGAAGCCGGTGAGGGCGAGGACAGCGACGAGCGCGGCGAAACGAGACCTCATGTGTGAGAATTCGGCACAATCGGTGGCCGGAAGCAGGTCAATCGGGTGACTGAAGGGACAAGCCACGAGGAACGATGGAAATCCGTTGCCTGGCCTCGGACGAGATCGACACGGAGGCCGGTGAGCAGCTGGCGGTGCTGCTGAGCCGGGCGTACACGGACGAACGGCATGCGCGGGCGTGGCAGGGCGAACGGGCGGCGGCATGGCTCCCGCAGGTCGCCCGGGTCCAGGCTGCGCACCCGCTCGACCGGGTGGTGATGCCGGACTCGTTCCTCGCGCAATTCCCAACCCTGCGCAACGCGCGGAAGGCGCCGGAAGAGCGGCGGGCGTCACTCCACTTCATCGCGGGCGAAGGCGGGTATCCGGGCACCCATGTCTCGCTCTGGGCGCAACGCTTCGAGTTCGAAAGAGAGGCGCTGGTGGGCGGATACATCGAAGACGTGGCGACGGACCCGCTGCACCTCGGCCAGGGTATGGCGGCGGCGGCGATGCGGGCCGCGCAAGCGGAGGCGGCGGCGCGGGGCCTGGTGGTGCTCGGGCTGGCGACCGGGATTCCCACGTTCTACGAGAGGCTCGGCTGGAGCACCTGGAGGGGGAGCCACGCGATGACGTCCGGCGAGCACACCTTCCCTGATGAGCCGCTGATGTTGCTGCCCCTCGGGGAGCGGGGAGCGTGGCTCGGCCGGCAGACCGGGGAGCTGCGCAGTGAGCGCTTCCCGCGTTTCGGGGGCTGATGAGCGTAAGCAACGAACCCTGACAATGAGTGCCGAGCCCCGCTCGCGGGCCGGAGGAAAGCGTGAAAAGGCTCGCCCGGTCGATGGCCGGGGTTGCGGGGACCGGGCTCGCCCTGGGGCACCAGCCCGGGGACCACGATGGGGCGCGCATCGAGGCCGAGAAGGTCCCGGCCGCTTTGCGGGCATTCTGGGCGGATGGATTCTTCGCCTCGGCCCAGGATGCGTTCATCCTCGCGTACCTGCCCCTGCTGGCGAGCGCGCTGGGGGCGAACGCTATCCAGATCGGGTTGTTGAGCGCATCGCAGAGCCTTGGGGCGATGCTCGCCCTGTACCCGGGGGCGCTGGCGGCGCGGCGGGCGGCTTCGCGGCGCTGGATGGTGGTGTTCTACGCGGGCGTGCTGGGGCGGCTGCTGCTGCTTGGCAGCGCGATCGTGGTGGCCGTGGCGGACGGTCAGACGGCGCTGTACACCATCACGGTCCTGTTCGCGGTGCGGTCATTCCTGGGGAACTTCACGCTGCCGGCGTGGACCTCGCTGGCGGCGGACATCATCCCCGATGGGATCCGGGCGAGGTACTTCGCATCGCGGAACTTCGCCATCCAGGGGGCGCTGCTCGCGTTCACCCCACTCGGGGGGCTGGTGCTCGACTGGTGGGGCTTCCCGGGCGGTTACGTGCTCGCGCTGAGCGTATCGTTCGCCCTGGGGATGGTGGCGACCGTAGCGTACGCGCTGATCCCCGAGCCGCCCCGGCGGGAGGTCGCGAAGGCGGCCCCCATCCGGGCGACGGAGGTGTTCCGCCGAAGCCGGTTCCGGATGTTCCTGCTGGCGACGTTCGCCCTGCACTTCGCCACGATGATCGCGGGGCCTTTCTTCAACGTGTACCTGAAGGAGAACCTCGGCGCTTCGAACTTCGAGGTTGGCTGGCTGACGACCTCGAGCGCGGTGGCGGCACTGCTGGGCCAGCTGGTGTTCGGGGAAATGATGGCGCGGCGGGGGTCGCTCTGGCTGACGCGGATGTCGCTCGTGGTGTTGCCGCTGCTGCCGATCCTGTGGGCGTTCATCACGGAGCCGTGGATGGTGCTGGCGCCGAACATCCTGGGCGGGCTGATGTGGGCGGCGTTCAACCTGGCGAACTTCCAGGGACTGCTGGAGGTGACGCCCGAAGAGGACCGGGAGCAGTACGTCGCGCTCTTCCACATGAGCCTGTTCCTGGCGCTGTTCATCTCGCCGTTCATCGGGGGAGCGATCATCGAGCTGGTGGGGTACCAGACGGCGTTTGTGGTCTCGGGGACAGGCCGGCTTGTTGCGACGGCGCTGTTTTTCCTGGCGATCGTGCCAACGGTGAGAGGCGGGATGCGGGCGGACGAGTGAGCGCGCTTAGTTGACCAGCACGCCGCCATCAACAGGGAGCACGACGCCGGTGACCCAGCGCGCTTCATCGGAGCAAAGGTACACAGCGCCGTAGGCGATGTCCCATGGCGTGCCTTCGACACCGAGGGCAGTCGCCCTGGTCCGCGCCTGGCGCGCTCCCTCGGGCATGCCGCGTGCGTAGACCATCGGGGTGTACGCGGGGCCCGGGGCAATCGCATTGACACGGATACCTTCGCGGCCATGGTCCGCCGCCATCGCGCGGGTGAGGGCTTCGACCGCCCCCTTTGAGGCGGCGTATGGAGCGAGCCCGCGTCCGCGCTGCGACGCAATGGACGATGTGTTCAGAATGGCTCCCCCGCCGGTCTTCCGCATGGCGGCAATGGCTGGACGGCTCGCATTCACCATCGATGTGACATTCACGCGCATCTGGAGTTCCCAGTCGGCATCGGAAACGTCAGCAATGGTGCGAGACACACCGATCCCGACGTTGTTGACGAGGATGTCCAGTCCTCCCCAGCGTTCGAGAGCAGCCTCCACCATGGCGTTGCAGGCCGCGGGGTCGGTCACATCGGCGGCATAAGGGACCGCTTCTCCACCGTGCTCGGCGATGAACGCGCGCGTCAATTCCGCCGCTTCGAGGCGGCGGTCGACCAGCAGGACACGGGCGCCTTCGCGGGCAAACAGAACCGCCATCGCGCGGCCATTGCCAACGCCGTCATTCTGAGAGCCAGCTCCAGTAATGATGGCGGCCTTACCGGCCAGCCTGCCCGATGGGGCACGCCAGCCACCGGGCGGAGTGAGGTATTCAGTCATTCAAGCGAGCCCCAGCGCAACTGCAGTGTGGGAGAGTAGCGGCAAAGGACGGCCGTGTACAGGCGAAACAGCAAGGAGGGGCGCCGGTGGCGCCCCTCCTGAAAAGCGGATCGGGCAGTGTCGGGCTATTTGAGGATGCCGCGATCCTGGAGGGCTTTCTTCATCGTGGAGCCAATCTC
>CAZRUZ010000020.1:0-16568 GCA_964603275.1 uncultured Anaerolineaceae bacterium
AGATGCCCGCCGAAGCTGTTGCCTCGGTTGAGCCCGTCGTCGAAGAGCCGGTGGCCGAGGACGACGACCCCTGGGCTGCGTTTGTCGGGGGCGACAGCCGCGACGAGAACCTGACTCCCGTGGCCGCGCCGTTTGCCGCGAGCACTGCTGCGGCGTGGTCCGCGGACCCCGTGCCAGACCGCGACGAGGATATGTGGGGTGACATCGCGGCGCAGGCGGAAGAGGCGGCCTACGCCGCAGATGATGCCGGGATCGACCTGGCGGCGAGCCTGGAGAGCCAAATGGCGGCGGCCAGCGATCGCCCGGCTGAATGGGACCGCGGCGGCAGGAGTTATGAACGCGAAACGGGTTCGCACGACACGTATGCCGATGACGAGGACGGCACGTTCGAGGATGCCGAGGACGATGTTATCCTGAGGGCGTTCGAACGGCACGCGGCGACGCCCGACGCCGAA
This sequence comes from uncultured Anaerolineaceae bacterium, assembly GCA_964603275.1. Classification (GTDB taxonomy): domain Bacteria; phylum Chloroflexota; class Dehalococcoidia; order Tepidiformales; family Tepidiformaceae; genus Amarobacter. The sequence goes on from CAZRUZ010000020.1 coordinate 456, forward strand.
CCCGACCCCGTACTGCAGCGGGAGACCGAGGAAGCGCTCGCCGAACTGTTCGGGAACAACGCCGCCCAGATTGTCGATGGCCCGGAGAGTGGAACCGAACCCCAGTCGTTCATGCGGCTGGGCGGGTTCGCCCCGCAGCGCGGCTCAGAGGCGTTCGATGGGAACTGGGGCCCCGAGCAGGAGGCGATCGAGGCGCTGGAGCGCGACCGCCGGATGGTGGGAGGAAGCGATGGCGGCTTCATCGTAGCCCCCTGGGACGGAGACGAGATCGACGCGGAAGCGCCGCATGCCGGCTCCGGCACGAAGCTGAAGACCTGGGTCCGCGAGCTGGTGGAGACCGGGCTGCTGGCGCTGTTGGTGTTCCTCTCGGTCCGCGCGAGCTTCCAGAACTTCAAGGTGGATGGGAATTCCATGCTGCCGACGCTGGAGGACGGCCAGTTCCTGATTGTGAACAAGCTGGTGTACTCCGAAGTGGACATGGAAAAGCTCGGGAAGTACGTCCCGTTCATCAATGCCGGCGATGACCCGCAGCGGCACATCTTCCATGGCCCGGAGCGTGGCGACATCGTGGTCCTGCGTGACCCCCGTAAGCCGGAAACCGACCTGATCAAGCGCGTGATCGGGCTCCCCGGCGAGACCGTGGAAATCGTGAATGGCAAGGTCTTCATCAACGAGATGTTGCTTGAGGAGCCCTACATCACGACGCCGTGGAACGACACGAAGGCGAAGATCCTGATCCCCGAGGGCGAGTACTACGTCCTCGGCGACAACCGGGACAACAGCCTCGACAGCCGGAGCTCGCAGGTTGGCCTAGTGCCTGAAGACCTGATCATCGGCAAGGCAATGCTTTCGTACTGGCCGCGCGACAAGTTCGGCCTGGCGCCCAATGAAGAGGGCCCGCTGACCGAGCAGAAGCCTGTACTGACCACACAGCGGATCGGCGAAGACTGACCCGCGCCGCGCAAGAGAACACGCGAATGGCCACCCCGCTGGGGTGGCCATTCGTTTTTTCGAAGCAGGTGGCTACGCTACGCTCGTCGCTATGGATAAGGGCTACGAGGCACAGCTTGAAGAGCGGGGGGCAATCCTCCGGGGGCACTTCCAATTTGCTAGCGGCAGGCATGGCGACACCTACATCGAGAAGTTCCGCATCCTCCAGTGGCCGGATATCACAGGCAACCTTTGCAAGGGCGTTGCGGACCACTTCCGCGGGACAGCCAACCTCGTGGCGGGGCCGACCACGGGAGGCGTGATCCTCTCGTACGAGACGGCGCGGCACCTGGGGTTGCGGAGCATCATCGCCGAACGGAAGCAGGAAGGCAGCGAAGAGCGGGAGTTCAAACGCGGCTTCGAGATTGGCCCCGGCGACCGGGTGCTGGTGGTAGATGACGTGCTGACCACCGGAGGGAGCATCCGGGAAGTGCTGGCGGCCGTCCGGGCGCGGGGGGCCGAGGTGGCCGGTGTCGGCGTGCTGGTGGACCGCACCGGCGGCAAGGTCGAATTCGGGGTCCCGTTCTACGCGTGCATCAAGCTGGAGATCGCCTCATGGGCGCCGGATGAGTGCGCACTCTGCAAGGCCGGCGTCCCGCTGATCGTGACCTGAGTGCTGGCGGGCGGGCCGTCACCATCCGGGGGTGGTGGGGTGCCGTACAATCGGCGCTATGCGATACGTGCGCCAGGCAGGCAGCGACCCCTCGTTCTTGCTGAAGGCGATGGGCGAAGCGGCCGGCGAGTTGCAGCGCGCGTTCTATGGTGTGAGTGAACGAGAGCTGCAACGGGAAGGGACAGGGACGGACGAGGGCTGGTGCCTCCTGGCGATCCCCTTCCACATGCGGCAGGTCGAACAGGGAGTGCAGCGCCAGCTGGAACTGATGCTGAACCGGCGCGAGCCGGAGATCCGCCATGTCGACCTCGATGATATCCCGTTCCGGGAGGACTACATCGAGGAGGACGTGGAGGAGTTGCTGGAGGAGTTCCACTACCTGCGGCGGGAGACGACGTTCATGTTCTGGGGCATTGATGAGCGCGACTGGGAGCGTGGAGGCATCCACCCGTACCGGGGCCGGCTGACTGTGCTCGATATCGCGCGGGAAACGTACCAGCACGACCTTGAGCACCTGTGGCAGGCGCGGCGGATGATCGACCGCCTGGGCGGGGACCGGGGCTAAGCCCGCGGGTCAGTGGCGGTAGGCTTCCGGAAGCGGCGGATAGCTTCCGGCACCCTCGATGTACCATGCGGCGGCCTGGCCGCTGGCGTGGCTGGCCAGGGTGCCGCGGGTGGCGCCATCGCGGCTGAGGATCCAGAGTTCGGTGGTGTCAGAGCGGCCCCAATAGCGCAGCAGGATCCACTGGCCGTCGGGTGACCAGATTACGGGGTTCGGGCCGCCGTAGTCACGCACATCGAAGTCGGCGACCGTTGTCCGGGTGCCATCCTTCAGGAGGTATACCCCGCCGGAGTCGTCGCTGAAGACTTCTTCGCCGGAAGGTGAAACAAGCCCGACATCGGAGGCCTTCCAGGTGTTGACGGACAGCCCGGTATCGCGGACAGCACGGGTGGTGAGGTTGACCTCGTAGAGGATCTCGCCGCGAGAATCGGGCCGGGCGAAACCGATGGTCTGGTCATCGATGTAGAAGAGGTGGGAGACGTACTCGTTGCGGGAGAGACAGTAGAGTTCTTCGGCATCGCCGCCGGACGCGGGTACACGGCGGATGCACTGGTCTTCGTCGACGTAGATGACCTTGCCGGGGATGGCGGGGTTGGGATGGTCGCGCAGGGACGGAGGCGAAGGGTCGTGGCGGCCGTAGTTCAGGACGACGACAATCATGATGACCAGCAGGGCGAGTCCCGCGAGGACGCTGGCGACATAGAGACGCGTCTTCACGTGAGCCTCCGGATCTGCTCGGCGGAGCGGAAGCGGGCGAGAAGGAGGACCCCGGCGATGAGCGCGCCGCCGCTGATCATCAAGGCGACGGGGGCGCCGATGCGGTCTTCGAAGTGCTCGAAGATGAAGGTGACCAGCCCGATGAAGCTGGCGACCACGCCGATCGCGAGGAGGGTGAACGAGGCGCGCCAGACGCCAAGGGCTATCAGCGCAGCGGCGACGGCGAAGAGCATGAGTTCGAAGGCCATGCCGTTCTGGGTGAAGCCCGCCTGGTATGGGCCAGCGACCGCGAGGGTACCGAAGACGAGCCTGCCCGAGAAGCCCGGGGTGAACGCGCCCGTTTCGGTGAGGCCGAGCCCGAGCGCCCCGAAGGCGAAAATGAGCATCCCGGCAAGCCCCGGGCTGTAGTCATCAGGCCAGGCGCCGACGGCGACGCCAAGGCCGAAGAGCGCCGCGCCCAGGGCGACGACCTGCGGATGGGTGGGGCTGAACACCCAGAGCGCGAGGGCAAGGAGCGAGGTGGAGCCGAAAACCGAAATGATCCCGGCGGGGTCGTCATCGAACTCGATGCCCGCGGGCTCGAATTCGTTCAAGAAGATGGCGACACAGCCGGCGAAAAGCCCGACAGAGACGAACCAGGCCAGCTGGCCGGCCCGTCCGAGCCCGGGTTCGTCACTGCGGACGAGGCCAGCGCCGAGCATCAATGCGAGGAGCGTGGGGACGCCGATGGCAAGCACGCGGGCCCAGGAATCGAGGTCTGGCCAGCGCTGCTCAATGAGGGAGAAGACGCCGACGGAGACGACGACAACGCCAAGGTAGAGGAGCGCCTCCATCACGCCAGGACGCTCACCGCGGGGGGCCGGGGCAGGGTGCTGCCCGGCCTCGTATCTCACGATGCTGGCGGCGGTGCGGGCATCGATGATGCCTGCCTCGACCCAGCGGTCGAGCTGCTCCTCGAGGTCTGCCACGGGCGCAGGGTATGCGCCGCGCTGCCGGTGCACAAGTACGCATGGCCCTCATTGACGCGCCATTCGGCCCCGTGGGGCCAGGACGCTTTCGCGCATGGGGCCCGGCGGTGATGATCGGGAACAGCGGCTGTTGCCGTAGTACGCCCCCGGAGCCGCCTGTGTCCCGTCCCCTTGAAGATGTCCGCATTCTCGACCTGACGTGGGTCCTGGCGGGGCCGTTCGCTTCGATGATCCTCTGCGACCTCGGAGCAGAGGTGATCAAAGTGGAGCGGCCGCCGTATGGAGACATCTCGCGCACGACGGGGCCGTACCAGAACGGCTGGAGCGGGTACTTCTTTTCGATCAACCGGGGCAAGCGGAGTGTGGCGATCGACCTGCGCGCGGAAGAGGGCCGGGAGCTCTTCTTGCGGCTGGTGGAGCATGCGGATGTGGTGATGGAGAACTTCACGCCGGGCACGCTTGACCGGCTCGGGATCGGCTATGAGGCACTGGCGGAGCGCAACCCGCGGATCATCCTCGCGAGCATCTCCGGGTTCGGGCAGAGCGGGCCGTACAGCCAGCGGCCAGCACTGGACATCGTGGTGCAGGCGATGGGTGGCGTGATGTCGATCACGGGTGAGCCGGGGGGCAACCCGGTGAGGCCCGGGGCATCGTATGGGGACCTTGCGGCCGGGATGTTCGCGGTCATCGGCGTGCTCTCGGCGCTCCATGAGCGGGAGCGGAGCGGCACGGGACAGGCGATCGATATCAGCATGCTCGACACGCAGGTGACGGTGATGGAGAACGCGATCATGCGGTACTTCGTCACAGGCGAGGTGCCGGGGCCGCTCGGGACGCGGCACCCGAGTGCGACGCCATTCCAGGCATTCCCAACGCAGGACGGGCACATCGTGATCGCGCTGGGGTTCGGCGAGGAGAACCAGTGGAACCTGCTCTGCGCGATCCTGGGCATCCCCGAGGTCATCGACGACGAGCGGTTCGAGACGGGGCCGAAGCGGACCAGGAACCATGCCGCGCTTGAGCCGATCCTCGCTGCGGCGTTCCGCCAGCGGCCCACGGCAGCCTGGTACGCCGAGCTGCTCGAGGCGGGCATCCCCTGCGGGCCCGTCAACACGGTCGCCGAGGTGGTCCAGGACGAACACGTGCGGGCGCGCGGCATGGTCCAGGAGGTGCACCACCCGGTCGCGGGCACGATCCCGATCGCGAACACCCCGGTGCGGATGTCGCGCAGCGAGGCGGGGATCAAGGGCCCGCCGCCCGGGATGGGCGCCGACACCGTGGACGTGTTCGGCAACTTGCTGGGGATGAGCGAAGACGAGGTACGGGAGCTCGAGCGGCGCGGGGTCCTGGCAACGCAGGGCGGGCCGGACATCTCGCGGATTACCTAGTCCCGGGGGGAGTAGAGGCCGTGGGTTTCGATGTAGCGGCGGACGGACGGGGGGACCGGGAGTGCATCCGCCCCGCCGGAAGCGGCCTGGCGGGCCATGGTTGAGGAGAGGGAAGCCGGGTAGGGCTCGATCTCCCGGACAAGGATGCGGCTGGCGAATTCAGCCGCGTGCAACGCGACCCAGCCCTGGACATCGTGGACCCCGCGCTCGCCACGGTTCGCGGCAATCACCCGGTGCCGGTCAAAGAACCCGGTGAGTTCGCGCTCCATGCCGTTGTAGTAGCGGGGATCGAAGAGACGCTCGAGCGTATCGAAGCCGACGATGACATCCACGCCGAGGCCGTCGAAGCGCGCCGAGAGGGCCTGCGCCTGGTCGATGATGCGGGCGGCGTTCGCGGCGAGGACGGCAATCGACGGTTGCTCCTGGTGAAGGGCGAGGAGCATGGCTACCCGGTCGGCAAGGGATGCACCGACCACGCCCTTGGCGACGTTCCGGGTGGTGAGCATTGCGGCCACACGGGAAACACCGTCGACCTCGAGGGCCGCTTCCAGGAGATGGATGTGGGCGAGGGTCGGCGGGTTGAAGGCTGAGGGCAGGAAGGCGAGACGGCCTTCCATGGCGTGACCCGCATCAAAGCGCTCGACGGCCGGTTGGGGTTCGGCGTCAAGGGCGGCGAGGCGGGAATCGATGCCCGGCACCATTGCCAGTGATCGTAGCGCGGATCAGGCGGAAAGGCGCTCGCGGTGGACGGTCCATTCGACGCGGACCATGTCTTCAGGGGAGAGCCACTCGCTCATGATGCGGCGGCAGAGGTGGGCGCCCGCGTTGACGTTGTGGGTGACGAGGGTCCACTGGGATTCGGGCGAAGTGCGGACCGCGAGAAGGCGGCGCGACACCGGGTCGTAGAAGATGCCTGCCATGGGAGCCTCCTCCTTTGCCGTCCTACCTGGATTATCGGCTATCTATCCATAGACTCCATAGATGGGAATTTATCTATACCGTTCTCTAACAAACCCTGAACCGGGGAGCGAGCCGCCGTCAGGGGCGCGGATCGGAGCGGAGGATGCCGTACTGGCCGAGGTCGAGCGCCTGCCCGTCCTTAACGTGGTGCTGCCGCAACACTCCTTCGAACTGCATCCCGGACTTTGCCAACACGCGGGCCGAGGCCGCGTTGGCAGTGAAGTAGCTCGCGTGGACCCGGTTCAGGCCCAGTGTTTCGAACCCGAATCCGATGACCGCCCGAGCTGCCTCGGTCGCGTAGCCGTTGCCCCAGTACGGGCGGCCGAGCCAGTAGATCAGCTCGGCGCGCCGGTGCTCGGCCTCGAGGATCAGGAAGACGATGCCGATCACGGTATCGGGAGCGGCAGCGGCTTTCAGGGCGACCCCAAACGCATAGGCCGCGCCCGCCTTTGCCGCCTCGGCCATCCCGTGGACCAGCCCGGCAGCCATCTGACGGTGGTAGGGGTGCGGCAAGTCGGAGAGCCCGGCGGCTACCCCGGGGTCATCGCCAAGCCGGTGGATGGAGTCGATGTCGCCGGTCTCGAGGGGGCGCAACACCAGGCGGCGGGTCTCGATGGCCGGCTGGACAGTCTCAGCCACGGGCGGGGCGTCTGCTCTCATCCGGGGCCGACTATGGCCTGACAGCGCCTGGGCTGCAACATTGCCGCCAGTTGCGGGACCAACCCGGTTCGGCCACGCTGGAGGAAACCCGACCACGGAGCAACTCGTGCCACTGACACCTCAGGAACTCGATGCCTTCCTTTCCGAGCCGCACATCGCGGTGGTTGCGACGTCCGGCCCAAAGGGGAAGCCGCACGCGATGCCTGTGTGGTATGCGTGGCACGACGGCCAGCTGTTGTTCCACACGGGCGCGGATTCGAAGAAGCTTCGCAACCTGCGTTCGAACCCGCGGATCAGCGTGGTCATCGACACGAAGGTGGCGCCGTACAAGGTGGTGGTGGTCGAAGGGCGGGCCACTGAGGCGGCAGGGGACCCGGAGCTGGCGACGGAGATCGCGGTGCACTACCTGGGCGAGAAGCTCGGGCGGCGTTATGTGGAGCAGTCCGGCGGTACGGGCAGCCTCGTGACGGTTGTGCCAGACAAGGTCATTTCGTGGGACTACGCGAGGGAATCGAACCCCTGACGGGCGGGCGGGCCGATTGTGTGAAGAAGCTCACATAATCCTCGATGGCGGCTGTGAAAAGTAAGGGTTTTCCCTAAGTCTCCCCTTTCGCCGGATCGGCGCTCAGCCGATGTTGCAGACAGATGGCAACAGGACCAGGGAGGCCAATGAGCGCGCCCAGCTCCCGGTTCAACTTCATGGCACCCGGCCAGTTCCGGCCGAGGGTAGAGATCCATGTCCTCACCCAGCAGAGCCTGATTGCGGCGTTCTTCACGATGGCGGTGTTCACCGGGCTGGTTGGCGACCAGGGGTGGCCCGAACTCGCCTCGGCCACGTGGGTGGCCGTCTACCACGTGTTCCACGCGTGGTACATCCTGGCGCGGCGGATCAGGGGATCACCAATCTGGAGCGTGGAGCTGGCGACGCCGGTTCTGGATGTCCTGTGCATCACCATCGGCTGGATCGCGCTGGGCGAACCTGACTCCCCGGTCTGGGCGATCTACCTGTACGCCCTGGTCAGCTATGCCCGGCGCTACTTCGGGTGGCGCTATCTGGCGCTGGCGGCGTACATCATCGCGAACCTGGCGATAGGCCGGCTAATGACCTCGGCAATTGCCGGGGCGCCGCTGTTCGACTTTGGGCTGTTGATGATGACCCTCCTTGGCGGAGCGTTGGCGGCGAATGCGCATGCCGTCGGAATCGGCTGGCGCAAGGCGCAATCGAGCGCGCTGCACCTCGCCGATACCGACCCGCTGACGGGTATCGCCAACCGCCGCCGTCTGCTGCGGGACCTGGACGCGATGGCGGCGGAGCCCGGGCACGTGTTCACGCTGCTGATGCTGGACCTCGACGACTTCAAACGGCTGAACGATGAGTACGGGCACCTGTACGGAGATGGAGTGCTGCAGAATGTGGCGCAGGTGCTGAGCGAGAGCATCCGCACCGGCGACCGGGTTGCGCGCTACGGTGGAGAAGAGTTCGTAGTGGCACTCCCGGGTACCGGCCAGCAGGAAGCCTCGTTCATCGCGGACCGGCTACGCCGGCAGATAGCTTCATCGACCGTCACCACGGTCTCGGTGGGGTGCGCGGTGCGCGAAGCCGGGGAACCGGCGGCCGACGTCCTCAAGCGGGCGGATGATGTGCTGCTCCTGGCAAAACGGACAGGCAAGGACCGCGTGCACTGGTCGTCCATGCGAAAGAGCGCCTGAGGAGCGGATGTCCCGAAGGGCGGAGGGCTACTCGCTGCCGGGAAGCGGGCCGAGGCGGTGTTCGATGGCGGGAGCGGCCTCGGGATAGACATCGGCGAAGGCCCGGAGCAACCCGAAGCAGCCGCTGATCATCATGTCGCCGAAGGGCGCGGCGAAGTAGGGCGCAAGGTCGGTATCGGCGAGACGGCCGCGTTGCGGGCCGGTCACGGCGACCATGCCGGGGAGGCGGGCGGCGACGAGGGAACGGTCGACGTGAAGGGCGCCGTGTCCCTTGCTTTCGAAGATCTCCTGGTTCGAGAGTTCGCCGGCCGCCATGCGCCGGGTGAAGCGGACGATCTGTTCGGTGGTGACCTCGCCGGTGTGGTGTTCGAACAGGCTGGCGATGCGGGCCCCGCGGAGGTGGAAGCCGAGCAGGTGCATGTTGCCAAGGTTAAGCACGATCGACTCGCCATGGCCGGCCACGCGCTCATCGTGGAGGGCGCCGAGCGCGGCGGCGGGGCCGGTATCCATGAACGCCACCGGGGCGGCGTGTGCCGCGCAGGCAACCATCGCCCGCGCGCGGGTGAGGTAGGCGGGCAGGTCACCGGGGTGGGTGGCGAAGGTAAGGAGGTGGTCGCGGGTGCGGGCGAGCCGCTCGAGGTGTCCGAACCTGAAGAGCCGGTCGGAAACTCCGGGTGGGGCGGCGCCGTGGTCGAGGCAGCCGGCCGCGATGCCATCGAACTCGACCGGCACTTCGAAGGCGGCAAGCGCCGAGCGAATCGCATCGAGATCGAGGTCCTGAAGGACAATCCTCTCCGCGTCGATGCGGACGGCCTCATCGTCCGACACGATGGTGATGCCCATTTCGCGGACGCGTTCGAGGTCATCATCGAAGGTCTGGGCTGCTTCGGGAGTCGCGAACGCGCGGCCACCGGCAGCGAGGAACTCCTCGACCGCCCAGCTGCAGGGGCCGCCGCCACTCACGACGCCCGTCAGGACGATGGGACGACCGGCCAGATGGGCACGTTTGACGCGCGCGGCTGCGACACGGGTCGCCGAAGGGAGCACCATCTTGGGGTTGTTTTCGACGGGACCGGCGGGGTCGAAGACGAGGATGTCCTGGGTCCCGGTCCCCATGTCGATAGCGAGGATCTGCACCTGCTGAGTGTAGCCGGTACGGCGCGGCCAGAGACGGGCCAGGGCTGTCCCGCGTGGCCAATCTGACAGGGTGTGATTGCGGCTTAATGACGTCTTGCTAGACTTCGGCGTGTGTTGAGGGGATTCGGGCTGCGCCGGGCAGAACTGGGGCCAGAGCCCGCCTCCCGCGCGGTGGCGGAAGAACCGCGGCCAGCGGCTCAACCCGGGGGGGAAGCGGAACACTGGGACCCCGAACCGATCCCAGCACTCGAGGGTGAGCCCGGGCGGCAGCGGCGGCGGCTGATCACGTGGCGGCGCGCGCTCCTCGTGACCTGCCTGGCCGGCCTCGCGGCGGCCGGGGGCGCCTATTCCCAGAAGGAACGGATCGCGCCGGAAGTGGCGGACCTGAGCCGGCGGCTCATCGGCGACGAGAACACCGCCCGGGTCGAGGGCTGGTTCTTCCAGATCGAGGACCGGATCGACAAGACGAAGTACCGGGTCTTCGGCGGCGAGACCAACCCCTTCGCGGTGGAGGAGGTCCGGGTCCTATTCGCACCAAAGGCGCCGGGGCGGGAGGTCTTCGTCTTCGTGGGGAAGGGGACGGTGGACGACGGCAGCCTGGCCCTGCTGGACGCGTTCCACCCGGTGCCCATGCGGCCCCCGGAAACGAAGAAGCTGCGGGACCACCCGGAGGCGGGGGAGGGGGTCTGGACCACGGCGGGGCTGCCGGCCGGCCCGGTCGCGGACCCGGTGATGATGAAGACGTTCATCCGGCCCGACACTTCGCGTCCCTACGCGATGGTTGGCGTGCTGTTGCTGGACCACCGGAAGGTGCGGTTGCACCTGGTGGGCGGGACGGTGGACCCCGGCGGCGACCGTGGCGTCAAGGGTCCGGGGACAATCCCGCAGGGCGACCAGGGCAGCCTGCTGGCTGCGTGGAACGGCGGTTTCAAGGGCCCCCATGGGGGGTTCGGGATGGTCGCGGACGGCGTGACGTACCGGCCGCTGCGCAACGGACTGGCGACGCTCTGCGTGAAGAAGAGCGGGACACTGGTGATGGGCGAATACGGGCGCGACGTAACCTGGGACGACACGATGGAGGCCTGCCGGCAGAACGTGATCCTGCTCGTGGACAAGGGCGAGGTGAGCCGCCGGACAACGGAAGGCAACGACACCTGGGGCTACGTGCAGGTGAACAGCTCGGAGTTCATCACCTGGCGGTCCGCCGTGGGGGTGACCAAGGATGGGAACCTTCTGGTGGCGTCCGGCAATTCACTCAGCGCCGAGACGCTGGCAAAGGCGCTCTGGGCGGCGGGAGCGGAGTACGCGATGCAGCTTGATATCAACAGCCCGTACGTGCTCACCGGGCTGTTCTTCAAGCAGCCCGACGGCAGCCTCAAGTCCGAGAAGTTCATGGAGACCATGCCCGACACGGCCTCGCGGTTCCTGAAGACCCAGGAGCGCGACTTCATGTACGTGACCCGGGACGAGCGAGCGTTCCGGTAAAACCGCCACCGGGGCAGCACGTGCGAGTCAGGCTGCCGGGTTGAGGATCGCGCCGCAGGCGGCGGGGGCATAGAGCCAGTAGGCGCCACCGGGGATGAGGCCCGTGAGACTCTGCAGACCGGGGGGGAGGGCGCGGATCCAGGCCTTCCAGGCGCCGTCCTGGTGCGAGTACATCGCGGCCAGGCAGGGCAGTTCGGCGGCAATTGCGTCCGTCTCGATAGCAGGCAGGATTAGGAAGTTCCAGCCGGGGTCAAGCACGACCGGGACCTCGGCCGGACCAGATGCCGGAGGCAGGCTCCCCGCCGGGTAGAGGGCAACCATCCCGGCAATGTCATCCGGGGCGAGGCTCCGCTGGACGCCGCGATACTGGTAGTGCATGACCGCGGCGAGCTCCTCGGCCGTGCAGGGGCCGAACGGCACGGGACAGGAGTGTTCGAGGCCGGCGACGTGTCCGAGTTCGTGGAGGATGACGGTGTGCCAATCGAGGCCGGCGGGGAGGCCTGACTGGGTTGCGGCCTCCGGGTTGCTGTTGAGGAGCATGTCGACCTCGTGGGCTGCCGGCTCCTTGCTGGTGACGCCGAGCACGCAACCGCGGGTGCAATCGAGGGAGGCCCAGGAGATCACGTTCTCGCCATCGGGCCCGGCATCCAGGATCGAAGCGGTGTTCTCGGTAATGCCCCCGTAGCGGAAGGCGAAAGCCGACCCGGGGACGCTGCTCCAGGTCTGGAGGCTGGCGATGACCGCATGGGGACCGACGGAAGACGGGGCGCCCGCCGGGTTGTAGGCCACCGTAACGGGGATCTCATCGGCGGACCACTTCCAGCCCCATTGCGCCCACTGCGCGGAGACGCCGCCTTCAGCGATGTGGCCGCCGGGGACGAGGGTGGTGACGGCGCGGCGGGCCGCCGCCGCCGCCTCTTCCGCGTCACTCGCCGCCACCATGAACTGGAGCAACACCGGGGGTCCCGCTGGCCGCCGGACAACGAAATCGACGGCGTAGTCCGCGGGGGCGGCACGGCCGGGCCGAGTGCTAACGCCCACGAGCGGGAGCAGAAGGACAAGGATTCCGAGGAGCAGGAGCCCGGTGAAACGGAGGCGCACGGCGGCAATCGTACGGTCTTGGGGCGCTGCCGTGCGCACGGGCTATTCCTCGAACGGGATGAGGGCGGCGCCCTTTGCGATGAACCAGTAGGCCTGGCCCTTCTTCAGGACGGGCATGTTGTTCACGTAGGCCGGCGCGCCGGGGATGTAGCGGACCCAGATGCCCGTGCTGGCGTCGTAGCCGTAAACCACGCGGATGGTCGAGGCGAGAGAGCCGAGGGCCTGCGCGGGCGGGAGGTCGCCACCTGGCCATGCGAGCAGGTTCGCACCGGGCTGGATCGGCAGCGACGGAGGAACGGGCGTCGCGGTGCCCTGGGGCGTCGGCGACTGGGTGGGCGTTGGCGAGGGCGTCTTCGTGGGTGTGGCCGTGACGGTAGGCGTCGGGGTGGATTGCCCACCGCCGCCGCCGGCAGGTGTCGCCGTTGACCCCGGAGGTGTGGCAGTCGTGGTCGGCGTCGACCCTGCTGGCGGAGTCGGGGTGCGTGTCGGGGTCCGGGTGGCGGTCGGTGATGGAGTTGCCGACCCGGTGGCAGAAGGTGATGGCGAAGCGGTGACGGTGGGGGACGGGGTGGGCGTGGAAGTCGCCGCGGCGCCGCCGTAAATGGCCGTCAGGCCGGCCACATCGTCGGCGGTCGGCTGGCGGCGCTGGGAGCCCGACGGATAGCTGGCATACATCACGGCCGAGCCATCACCGGAGTGATTGAGGCCAAGGGCATGGCCGAATTCGTGGAGGGCAACGCTCTGCAGGTCGACCTGCGTGGGCGAGCCGGTAGTCCAGTTCCAGTCGGGGTCGAACTGCATGTCGAATTCGACCGCAGGCTTGTAGGGACTCCCGACGGTGCTGTACCAGGAACAGGTGACGGCCAGCACGGAGCCGCTCTGGGGCGCCCAGCCGACGGTATTGGAGCCATCGGTTCCACCACCACATGCCCCGGTCCCCGCCCCGGAGGGGCTGCCACCGGAGAAAGAGAACGAGACGCCCTGCTGCCCCCAGGTGGAGGCGGCGGAGAGCATGGCCTGGTTGGCGGTTCCGGCCACGGAGGCGGGCGCCGACGCGGAGTTGTAGCCCCACGAAACCGGGAGCGACATCCACTTGAATCCGCTGGTGAGGTACTGCGCGGAAACGGAGCCAGGGAGGATCTCGGAAGCGCCGGGGAAGCGGGCGAGCATTTCCTCGCGCGCCGTGGTTGCGGCGGTTTCGAAGTCCCCCGAGCCATCATCGTGCATGAAGAAGCCGACCTTCACGTAGTACCACTCGCCATCCTGCGGGACGAGGAAGACAGCTTCGAGGTCACGGAAGGCGGCCGTCTCATCGGCACGGGCCCCGCCGGCGCTGACGTAGACGAAGGCAGCGATCCCCCACGCGAGCAGCCCGAGGGCCGCAAGTGCGGATGCGAACCTCCAGGGGTCCGGGCGGAGAACGGGGCCGTGTTGGTCCATGGCGGCTTCCTTGGGGCGGCGCCTTAGGTGACGCGCCTGCCATGAAGGTCGGCATGGAACCGGGAGTGAAGCATTACCGGAGGGTCAGGCTTTCCCCGGATTCGCGGTGACGGATCGGTAACGGGTAGGATGACGGGCGCATCCAGGAGGGCAGATCCATGCGAATCGGCACAGTTCGGGAACGGAAGGACGGCGAACAACGCGTCGGGCTCACGCCGGAGGGGGCGTTCGCGCTGGCGGTCCACGGGCACCAGGTGTACTTCGAGCGCGGTGCGGGCGCGCGCTCGGGGCACAGCGATGCGGCCTACGTCACATCAGGAGCACTCCCGTTAGACGGCGCGACGGAGGTGTGGGCGACGTGTGACCTGGTGGTGAAAGTGAAGGAGCCGGTGGAAAGCGAGTACGGCTACCTGCGGCCGGGGTGCGCGCTGTTCACCTACCTCCACCTGGCCGCCGAGCGGGAGCTAACGGAACGATTGATGGCCTCGGGGTGCACATCGCTTGCCTACGAGCTGGTGCGAAAGGCCGATGGCTCGCTGCCGCTGCTGGCGCCGATGTCGCAAGTCGCGGGGCGGATGGCGGCGGAGATCGGGGCGCAGCTCTTGAAGCACCCCGGCCCGGGACGGGGAAAGTTGCTGGGAGGCGTCGCGGGCGTGCCGCCGGGCAAGGTCGTGATCATCGGTTCAGGGACGGTGGCAACGGCCGCGGCGAGGGTGCTGATGGGTCTCGACGCGCGGGTGACGGTGATGTCGCGCGACCTGGCACGGTTGACCTACCTGCAGGAGAACTTCGGCGGGCGGATTGCGACACGGGTGTCATCGCCCCAGGGGGTTGCGGAGGAGATCGATGGCGCCGACCTGGCCATCCTCTCGGTGCTGGTGCCGGGTGCGGCGGCGCCCAAGGTGGTCACGCGGGAGATGGTGCGCTCCATGGGCCCCGGGGCGGTGATCGTCGACGTATCGATCGACCAGGGGGGCGCTTCGGAGACGAGCAGGCCGACAACGCACAGCCAGCCCACGTACCTCGAGGAGGGGGTGGTGCACTACTGCGTGACGAACATGCCCGGGGCGGTGCCGCAGACGAGCACGCAGGCGCTGACCAGCGCGACCCTGCCGTACATCGAAGAGATCGCACGCCTTGGCGTGGAGGGGGCGTTGCGGGCGGACCGGGCGCTGGCGGAATCGCTGAGCACGTACCGGGGGCAGCTCATGCGGGGGCCGGTAGCGGAGATGTTCGGGATGAGCGCCGCGGCGAACCCGTTCCTGGCCGGCTGACGGAGCTAGCCGAACGAGGCCACGGTACGCCGGATGCCTTCCTCGAACGAAACCTCGGGCTCCCAGCCGAGGACTGTGCGGGCACGGGAGTAATCGAGCCAGAAGTTGCGCACATCGCCCACCCTTGGGGGCCCGAAGCGGGGCTCGGCGGCGCTGCCGGCCGCGCTCGAGAGCACGCTGAAGATGTGGTTCACGGTAATCCCCTGGCCGGTTCCGATGTTGGCCACGAGGCCATCGCCGGCTGTGAGCGCGAGGACGTTGGCGCGGGCGATATCGCCGACGTAGAGGTAGTCCTTCTTTTGCTCGCCGTCGCCATCGATGGTGCACTGCTGGCCGGCCCGCATCAGGCCGGTGAAGATGGCAACGACACCGGCTTCGCCGTGCGGGTCCTGGCGGGGGCCGAAGGCATTGCCGTAGCGGAAGATGGTGTAGGCGAGGCCGGTTGTGCGGTGCGCGAGCTGGACGTAGAGCTCACCGACGTACTTCGACGTGCCGTAGTTCGAGCGGGGGGCGATCGGGTGCTCCTCGGTCACGGGGAGGCTGGCGGGCTCACCGTAAACCGTTCCACCTGAGGAGGCGTAGATGACCTTCCGGGCGCCAAAGGCCGCAGCGAGCTGGACGACGCGGGCCGTGCCGCCGCCGTTGACCTCGAGGTCGTGCACCGGGTCGGACTGGCCGACCTTGACGCTGGCCTGGGCGGCGTGGTGGTTGACGACTTCGGGCCGGAACGACTCAAACAGGGCTTCGAGCTCGCGAGAGTGGATATCGATTTCGTGGAGCGTAGCATCGCGGGGGACGTTGGCACGGCGGCCGGTGGCGAGGTTGTCCACGACGGCCACTTCGTGCCCGGCAGCGAGGTAGGCATCGACGATATGAGAGCCGATAAAGCCAGCTCCACCGGTCACCAGGATCCGCACATGAGCACCCCCGTTGTCACGTAGGGATCAGTGTGGAGGAGCGGGGGTCAAGGGCCAATTCAGAACGTGGGCTGGCGGAGACGGGCCAGTCCCCAGCCAATGGCGGCGCAGGTCGCACCGGCGACAACGCCGCCGATCAGCATCGGCAGGATGAACCGGGACATTGGGGCGCCTGCGGTCATCTGGGCGTA
>CAZRUZ010000020.1:16668-23623 GCA_964603275.1 uncultured Anaerolineaceae bacterium
ACGAAGGTGTCGGGCATGGGCGATCAGCCTTCGGTCTGGGGTGATGCGGTGGCGGACGGTGGCGTGCCAGCTTCAGTGCCGGGAAGGATCGGCGTTGGTGTGGGCGTGGGGGTCGGTGTCAGCGTGGGTGTGGGCGTCGCGGTCGCGGTCGGCGTGGGCGTGGCGGTCTGCGCGGGTGTGGCCGTGTAGCCCTCGTTCCCGGGTGCGGTCGTGGGGGCCAACGTGGGTGTGCGCGTGGGGGTCCAGGTCGGCTGAGGCGTACCGCCGGGGTTCGGCGTCTTCGCACCGGCGACCGTGGACGTGCCCGACGGCGCCTGCTTGCCCGGGACGGGGGTGGGGGTAGGGGAGTCCTGGGCGGCGAGCACCTCGCTCTGCTGGCCATCGAGCACCTCGATGGCAGCGCCCCCGCCCTGGAGCTGGCTGAGGAGGTCAGGCAGGCGGGAGCTGGATTGCGAGGAAGCGCCGGGGGTGGCCACCGTTCCATCGGGCGCGTACTGCATGCACCCCGTTGCGAGGAGCATCACGCCTCCAAGGAGCATGCCGCCGAGCGGGAGGGCGCCTCGCCGGTGAGCCGCTGTTCGCATGGCCAAAGGGTATCGGCAGCGTTGGGTGGGCCACTATCAGGCGGATCTGTATTCCCGGGACGAGAACCCCACAGCGACCGGGGGGAAACCCCTAAGCCAACCGGCCGGGTCAGCGAATGCTGAGGGTGGGGACCACCGCGTTGACGTAGGTGGTCGATCCAACTGTGGCACGGGCCTCAACGGTGACGCTGGTCCCGGCGAACTGCCGGCGCGCTTCGCCCACGACCGCGAGGCTCCAGGTCCCGTCGGCGACAACGGCGGTGTTCAGGAAGGGGTCGGTCTGCCAGGCGCCGGACTCGTTGTTCCAGTACTTATTGTCAATGGCGCGCCTGACGATGATGGCCACGGCGGTGGGCGCGAGGGAGCCATCGGTAACAGCGAAGGTGAGGCGGGAGCGGGGGACACTCGTCCCGGTGGGAGGGGTCTCGACGACCAGCTGGGTGGATGCCGTGGGCGCCGCCTCGGAGATGCTGAACGAGCTGCTCATCGCGGAAGTGAGGGCCGGAGAGCTGGTGGCGGTGAGGGTGTAGCTCTCGCCGGCGGGGGTGACGGAGCAGCCAGAGAATGTGGCAACCCCGGCGGTTGCCGTCTTGCCGAGGCCGCCCGTGCAAGTGAGCGTGGCGCCCCCACTGACCGCGAGGGTCACAACAGTTGTGCTATCGGAGAGGACCGTCGCGCCGGATGCATCCTGGATCGCGACGACCGGCTGGGTGCCGAGTGGCTCGCCCGGTGCGGCTCCCGTCGGCTGAGCGAGGAACCCGAGTTTCGAGGCCGGACCGTGGCCGGTGGCGGCGAAAGCCGGCGTGTCTGCCTGGGTGAGGCCCGTCGCGGTCGCTCGGAGGACATACCCGCTGCCAGCGGTGCTGACGCTGCACCCGGAGAAGGTGGCGATACCCGCCGAGGCCGTCCGGACATTGCCGCCGGTGCAGGTAAGGACAGCGCCCGAGGGCGCGGATGCCAGGGAGAGTGTGACCTGGGTGGAGTTATCGGTGGTGACGAGTGCGCCGCCGACGGTGCGCACGGCCACAACGGGAGCAGTGGAGAACGCCACGCCGGCGACTGCCGAGGTGGGGTATGCGGTGAACGCGAGCTGGGTCGCCGGGCTGCCGCCACCACCGCCGAATGTGACGGAAACAGTATTGCTCTGACCGAGGATGGCAGAGCCGGTCCCGGGGGCGCTGGTCTGGGCAACCACGGAAACGGAGCCGGTGGTGGGGGAGGTGAACGAAATCCCCTGCTGGCCGGCGCCACAGGTCGTTGCCAGGACCAGGCCGGAGACGCTCGCGCCACCGGACGGCGTCAGGACGTAGTCACCGACGGCGAGGGGATTGAGCGTACTCGGGTACCCGGCGATGAGCGCCGTATTCACCGGGGAGTTCGTGGTGCAGATCGTGACCGTTGCGCCGGCGGAGGCGCTGGCGGGGCCACTGAGGGTGAGCTCGTGGACCGTGAGTGGGGACATGCTCCCGACCGTCCCGAAGATACCCGCTGAGAGCGTCGCAACGGCGGAAAGCGTGCCTGGCCCGGCCGAGTTCGCGGCCTTGACGGTGACGGTCATGGACTCCGGCGGCACGGGGCTCGCACCAAGGGAGACGGCAGGACAGACGGCAGTCGGAGTGCCCGAACCTGTGCCAGGGTTGCCGCCGGGACATACCACATTGGTGACCGTCCCGCCGGAGAAGGCAAGGGTCGTGGAGAAGGAGCCTGTCGCGCCGGAGCCCGTGTTGGCGAGCGCGACGGCGATATTCACGAGGCCCGCCTCGAAGAGGTCGGCCAGGGAAGGCGTCAGGCTGACCTGGACGTCCTCGTTTTGGACGGACAGGAGGCCCGCGTCGTCCGAGGACGGGGAGACCCCGGGGTCGGCGGCGCCGTCCTTGGCCTTGAAAGCCGATGGGGCAAGGTCGATGGCCGTGGCATCGGCGACGTTGCGCACCGTTGCGTTGACGGTGATGGCGGTGATGGCTGTACTCGCGCCGAGGCTGCCAAGGTTGCAGGAGAAGAGCTGGTTGTTCGCGCCGGAGGACGTGCAGTTCGTCGGGCCCAGGCCGCCGGTGAAGGACTGGACGGAGAGCGACGCGCCGAGGTTGCCTTCGATGAAGAGGAACGAGACAGCCGAGCCTGCGGTGGCAAAGTCGATGGTGTAGGCAACCGTGTCGCCTGGAGCGACCGTGGCGGACGACGGGGACTGCACGACGGAGAAGGTGGCCGGGGGCGCGATCGCGCGGGCGGGAGACGCGGCATGTTCCCCGGGGAGGATGCTGTACAGCGCGGCCGCGACGAAGAGCAGGGCGGCCGCCCTGGTGCCAATGATTCGCGAGGCGTTCATCGGGGCGCTCCTAGTAGGTGTAGCTGATGGAGACGCCCTTGAGCTTCGAAGCGGGGCCGCCGGTAAGGTCCACGACAATGAAGTAGACGTTGGCTCCGTTATCGACGGTGTGGGCGAAGGCCGTCGCGGTCTGCGGTGAGGCGCCGGCGCTGGAGAGGACTTCGGCGAGCTTGTAGACCGCGGCGGCGGAATCGCCGTTGGTGATGGCGGTGTAGTCGAGGCGGATCTTCACGGTATCGCCGGAGCCTTCGAAGGCGGCGGTCATGGTGGTGATGGTGGAGCCGTGGGGGAGGGTGACCGGGGCGAAATAGCGCTGGGAGGCGGTATCGCTGGCCGCCGGGTTGAGGAGGTTGAAGCTCTTTTCGTAGATGGCGAGGTCATTGACCGGGACGAAGGTGCTGGCGGCGATGCTGACCTTGCCGGAGCCGCCGCCCGCGGGGGTATCGGCGAGGCTGCCGGTGTTGAGTTCGCCCTGCTGCTCGGTGTAGTTGATCCAGAGCGCGTCACCGGGGTTGAGCTGGGTGAGGGTGTTGGCGAAGCCGGGGACGCCGGGGGCATAGAGCTGGTAGGCCTGGCTGGCGGAATCCCAGCGGTAGACGGCGGTGTACTGGCCGGTAATCGGTGCGAGCGCCTCGGAAGGGGGTTTCGCGGCGCCGAGGTAGGCGATGTTGTTCCAGCCGGCCCGCAACTGGGCGGCATCAGCATCGTGGCCACCGACGGTGAAGGCCGAAGCCGAAGAGAGCCCAACGAGGGCGAGCGCCAGGACGAGAATCCGGTTACGCATTTCCGCCAAACCTCCACGGGCCAATACGGCCACGTTTGCCATTGGGGGTCAGCGTATGCAGCAGAGGGTTCTGCCTTAATGGGCAGAAGCCCGATGGGGCCCGGGGGCTGATCCTCGATCAGGGAGGGGAAAACCCCAATCGGTCCTTCGGACGCGCCGGAGGACGTGGGTGGAGGCCGCGTAAGGGATGGTGAAGGGCGATGGTCAGGGCGTGACGCGCTTGGCGACGATCACGTCACGGGAGATGTACTCCTGGCCGGTGGAGTCCAGCTCACCGCCGCAGGTGATGAGGGTGACCCACTCATCGTAGTCAGCGCGTTCCTTCGGCCAGATGATGTCGCCCATGGGGATGGTGTCCCGGTGGTAGCGCTTGTTGGAGATCACGGTGTACTTGTACTCGGCGCCGTTCTCCATCTGGACGACGATCTCGTCCCCCTCAGCGCTCTTGGCGAGGCTGACGAAGGGTGCGGGCACGTTGTGGTAATAGACGTGCGCGGAGAAGACGGCGTTGCCACCCCAGCCCGGGCGGTCGTAGATGTAGTACCAGCCAACGGCCTTGTTCTCGTCCTTCGGCGTATCGAGCTCGCCGCGGCTGTTGATGGCGAGTTCCTCAATGGGGGCATCAACGCTGAAGCGCGGGATCTTGATCCGGGCGACCTTGCCGGCGAACGGTGTGGGCGTGGCAGTGGGCGTGGGCGGGGGAGTGGGGCTGGCGGTCGGGGTGGGCGTACCAGCCGGCGTCTCCGTCGCAGCCGGGGTGGGGGTCGCCTCATCGGCGTCATCTCCGCCGGAGCAGGCGATCCCGAGGGTGAGGAGGATGGCGCCAACGGCGAACACGGAGAGGGAGAGGGTACGCGCGAGCTTCACGTGGTTCTTCCGGTGTTTGTGGTGTTGTGAGTGCTTCGAAAGTAGCGCACCGGGGACGAAGGGGACAGCCTCGGCGGGCGGATGGGAAACGCGGCGTTAAGGGTGCTACTGAACCCGGCGAGCGACGACGACATCGCGGTCGAGGTACTCGCCGAGCCCGTTTTCCTGGGTTTGCTGGAAGCGGCCGCCACAGGTGATGAGGGTGATCCACTCTTCGCCGTCGGGCCTGGGGACACCTTCAAGGACGCCATCGATGAGGTCGCCCATGGGGATGTTGTTCACGTCGTAACGCTTGAGGTAGAAGACTTCGTAGACGTAGGCGGGGCCACCATCCATCTGGATGGTGATCTGGTCCTGTTCGCGCGCCTTGTTGAGGTTGGCGAAGGGGCCGAGCTTGAAGTTGTAGTTGACGTGGGCGGAGAAGACGGCGTTCCCGCCCCAGCCGGGCTTGTCGTAAATGTAGTACCAGCCGACGGCGCCGACCGCATCCTTCGGCGTATCGAGCTGGTTGTTGGTGATCCCGATGTCCTCGATGGGGTGATCGATCCCCAGGCTCTGGGCGGTCATCCGCGCGACTTTGCCATCGAACGGCAAGGGCGTCGGCGTGGGCGTGGGCGCATCGGTCGGGCTCGCCGTCGGCGTGGACGTGGGCGTGTTGCGGATGTCGAAGCCGAGGACGGGCACGGGGTCGGGCCGCACGGTGGAGTCCTGGTCTTTATAGGCGTAGCCAACGACAAGCAGGCTCAGGCCTGCAACAAACGTGAATATGGCGATGTAGGGAAGGACTTTCATGGGCGCTGGCTGGCCGGGGCCAGCACTTATGGTATACGACGGACGGCAAAGCCGGGATTAAGGCTCACGATCCCGGTGCGGGCGGCGCCGGGCGAGGAGGATCCCTCCGCCGATACCTGTCGCGGCGATGATCCCCAGTGCCGCAGCAAGCAATCCCAATGCCGAACCGCCATCCGCATCGGCGGGGGGAGATGGAGGAGTGGACTCCGTTGCTGCCGGGGTCAGGTCGCCGGGCAGCTGGATGTCATCCGTGGGTGGCGTGCCGGTCGGGCGGACCAGGACAGTGGGGGATGCTGCCCCGGCAGCCAGAGTGGGCGCGGCGGCCGGAGTGGCGGTCGCGGACGGGAGCGGCACGACGGGGCCGGCGCCGGTGGAGAGGTCCGCCTGCTGGGGACCCGGGCGCCAGACCGCCTGCTGCGAGGCAGACAGGCCGGCGACGGTAAAGGTCACCGCTCTGCCATCGCGGCCGCAGCCGGGCCGCTGGCTTTCGTGGACGACGTGGAGGACGTAAATGGTGACGTCGCCTTCGCGGGCGGCGAGACTCTCGCCCGGTGGCGCCTGGGTGCAGTCGATCCCATCGATGAAAGCGCGGACTTCGATGTCGTCGGGGGCGGGCTGGCCATCGACCGTGACGGAGCCGTAGAAGCTCGAGGGGATCTGGGGCTGAGCCAGTGCGGGGAGCGCGGCCATAGCCGCCATCAGACCAGCGAAGACCAGGCCGGGGCGGACGACGTTCGGCACCCGCCCATCGTATCGGGGGAGCGGCGAGGGACAAGCGGGCGGGACACGGGTCGCCTGTTTGACGAAAGCGACATACCTTATGTTGCTACCGGAGGTATGTCGTGGCGGGAATCGGCGAAACGCTGCGTTCCGCAAGGGAACACCGCGGGCTGACGATCGAGCAGGTGGCACAGGACACGCGCATTTCCGCGCGGTTCCTGGAGGCGCTGGAAACCGAGCGGTTCGATGAGCTGCCGGCGCCGGTCTATGTGCGCGGGTTCCTGCGTTCGTACGCGAACTACCTGAAGGTCGATGCGCAGCCATTGCTGGACCAGCTCGTCGGCGGTGAGCGCATCCCTCCGGGAGGGCCAGACGGGTTCGTCAGGGGGCCGCAGGAGCCGCGGGAGCGCACCAACCCCTTCCAACGGGCCGCGCCGCCGCCACCGCCACCACCTCCGGCAGCGGAGACGTGGCACGGTGAGGAGAGCGATGAGTGGGAGCCTGAAGCACTGGCGCCGGCGGCGAGCGTCTCCAGTGGGTACATCCCCGGGAGCGACCTGATTGAAGACCCGGAGTATCCAACACCCGTCCAGGAAGAGGTGCGGTACCGGCCCCGGACGTCGGGCATCCTGCTCGAGCGGCCGCCGGGCGAAGGCGAGGGCGGGCCATCCAGCCGGGCGGTGGGGGTGATCGCGCTGGCGGTCCTGGGGCTGCTGGCGGTGGTCGCGCTCGGTGTGTTCTTCCTCGGTGGCGGCGGAGAGGGCGACGGTGCCGAGCAAGCGGGGGGCGACCCCGAGGACAGGACGCCGGCGGGCTTCACGCCGACGCATGTGGTGCCGGTCGGTTCGACCACGCCAGCGGCGACCGCATCGGCATCGCCGG
>CAZRUZ010000021.1:0-19326 GCA_964603275.1 uncultured Anaerolineaceae bacterium
CGGTCTTCGGCGACGTGTGGATGCACGTGAGCGAGATCGACACCTTCATCGAGGGGACGATCAAGCCTGTCGACATCGCCGGCATCGCGGAGCGCGTCAACACGCTCTCCAACGAGGCGGACCGGCCCGCGCTGCTCGAGATCCTCCAGAAGGCCGGGCGTGAACAACTCGCCCTGGTCGAGACGATGTTCCATGCCTTCCCGCCGGCCATGCTCGCCTCGGCGTTCGGCTCGGTGGAGATTGATCCCGCGGCGCAGGGCATTGCCGATAACCTTCGCCAGATCGTGCGCGATGGCGACACGATCCAGGTGGGTGTGGGGCAGCCGAGTTCGCTGATGTTCCTGGCCGGTGCGTTTGACGACCGGAAGCACCTGGGCGTCCACACCGAGCTCGGGTCGCCGGGCCTGGCGAAGCTGTGGGAGCGGGGGATCATCGATGGTTCGCGGAAGACGCTCTTCCCGCACAAGTCGGTCGCCGTGGCGTGGACGGGCTGCAACGGCGAGGACTACAAGATCATCGCCAACAACCCGGCGTTCGAGTTGCACCTGCCGGAGAACATCCTCAACCCGGCGGTGATGTCGCAGAACCGCCAGATGACGTCGATCAACAGTGCCATCGCCGTGGACCTGCTGGGCCAGATCGCCAGTGAAGACCGCTTCGGCGGGCACATGGTGAACGGCACCGGCGGCCAGCCCGATACGCACATGTCCGCCGCCCTCTGCAAGGATGGCCGCGCGATCACGGTGATGCGCTCAACGGCGATGGAGGGGACGATCTCGAAGGTCGTCGCGAAGCACGAAGCCGGGACGATGATCACGGTCCCGCGCTACCTGGCCGATACGATCATCACCGAGTACGGGGTGGCCCGGCTGCTCGACAAGAACCACCGCCAGCGGGCGGAGGAGCTGATCTCCATCGCGCACCCGGACTTCCGGGCCGAGTTGCGCCGCGAAGCCGAGGAGCTCTGGGGCAAGATCTGACGCCCTGGCCCCAGCCTGATTCCATCGATGGCCCCCGAGGCTGCCACGCAGCCCCCGGGGGCTTATCGCTTTCCGGGTCCGGGGCAACGGTCAGACGTCGCGGGTCTCGACGACCTGGGCGGAGCGGAGGCCCTGGAGGCTGAGCGAAAGCGAATCGCGGCCGATGAAGAGCAGCGCCGCGCCGATCAGGCTGACTGGTACAACGTTCACGAGGTGGGCGAGGATGGCAAAACTGAAGGCGCGGCTTTCGGCGACACCGAAGGGCAGCAGCGAGGCCGTGGCGGCGAGGTGGAAGACGCCGATGTACCCCGGCGATGAGGGGATCAGCATGGCGAGGTTGGTCGTGCAGGTCAGGAGCACCGCGACCGGCATGGGCGCATCGATGTCCAGGGCGCGCATCAACAGGTAGTTGATCGCGAAGGCGGTGATCCAGGCGGTCCATGACCAGCCCCAGATTCCGACGACGTGGTCGCGCCGGAAGAGCTGGCGGAGGCCTTCGGAAAACGACCGTGCCTCATCGCGGACGCGGCGGTTGGCGGGGAAGAGCCGCGAAAGGCGCCGGCTGGATGCGAGACGTTCGACGCGGGAATGGAAGATCGCAAGGACGATAGCGGTGGCGAGGAGCAACACAAGGACCGTCCATGCCGTGTGGAGCCACCCCTCGTAGCGTTCGGGGACGGGCAGGAAGGGGCTGACCACCACGAAGCCCACCAGGAGCGTCACGGTATCGGTGACTCGCTCGGTGAGCATGGAGGAAATGACGTGGCCGAGGCGCACACCGGGCTGGCGGGAGGTCATGGTGACGCGTGCGACATCGCCCAGACGGGCGGGCAGGACGTTGTTTAACAGGAAGCTGATGTTGAGGATGCGGTAGAGGCCGGGCGTGGTGACGGAGGAGTCCTCGGGCAGGAGCAGGCGCCAGCGGACGGCTTTGGCGGCAATGGAGACAACCAGGCACGTGACGGCCAGCGCGATCCACCACGGGTTGGCGGCCTTCAGCGCTGCCTCTGTGCTGGTCCACGGGATCAGCCTGACGAGAAGGGCGCCACTCGCGACGGTAATCAGCAATCCCAGGAAGAACCGGCGCATGGTCGCCATCCCCGGCGTGAATTTCACCTGATGGGAAGCGTGCCACATTTCGGAGCTTCCGTCAGCGGGCTGGCGGCGATACGCTGCAAGTTGTGAGTGTTGCGGAACGACCCGCGGCCGACCGTTACGCCGCGATCGAGACTCAACAAGGGGTCCGGGCAGGGACGGCGGAGCGCGTCCTGCTGGTCGCACAGTCGGCGGTCCTGCTACTGATGGCCGGATCGGTGGCGACGAAGATCTGGCAGGACCACATCTGGTTCGGCTTCGTGCTGGTCGGCCTATCGCTGGCGGTGTGGGCGCCGGAGGTGCGCTGGCGGCGGGAGCGGCTCTGGTGGTTCGCCTACGTCGCCGGGATCTTCGTGTACACCCTCCTGCGCGCGTATGCGGACGAGACGGGTGTTGCCGTCCGAACGGGGTACGTGATCTCCATCGACAAGGCGCTGTTCCTTGGGACGGACCCGATAATCTGGCTCCAGGGGCGGTTTTTCGATCCGGTTTCGCTCGGATTCCAGGACTATGCCTCGGTGGCGGTGCACTGGTCGTTCTTCATTGCGCCGCACCTTGCCGCGGTGCTGATCTTCCTCTACCGGCGGCCGCTGTTCCCGAAGTACGTGATCATGGTCGCGGGGACGATGTACCTGGCCCTGTTGCTGTTCTTCGTGGTGCCCACCACACCGCCGTGGCTGGCCGGGCAGATGGGCGCCCTCCCGGGGGTCTTCCGCGTGATGGACTTCGTCGGGGGAAGCGTGGACCCCGAGACGTACGAGTCGTTCTACGCCTCGCTGGGCGAGCCGAACTCGGTCGCGGCGATGCCGTCGCTGCACCAGGGCGTGACGTTCGCGATGTATCTCTGGGCGCGCGACCATGAGCGCCGCCTGGCGCCGTGGCTGCTGGCCTACAGCGTGGTGATGGGCCTGGCGCTGATGTACCTCGGCGAACACTACCTCGCCGACATCGCCGTTGGGATGGCCTGCGCGGTGGTCCTGTGGCTCATCGCTCGCCGGTGGGTAGGGCACGGAGAGGAGCCGCAGGTCTAGGCTGCCTTCAGGTACATGCTCGTGCCGGCCGTGCGGAAGCCGATCTCGTTCGAACGCATGATCATCTCGCTGCCGCCGATAAAGAGCAGCCCGCTCGGGCGGAGTGCCTTGGCGAACCCCTGGTAGATGTGCTGCTTGGCCTCATCGGTGAAGTAGATGACGACGTTGCGGCAGAGGATCATGTCCAGGTCGGTCGGGTAAGGGTCACTCAGGAGGTCCTGCCGGCGGAAGTTCACCTTGCGCCGAATCTCATCGGTCACGCGGAAGGTGCCACCCTCGTCGACGAAGTACCGCTTGAGCAGCGCCGGGGGGACAGCGCGCACCTCGGCCGGGAGATAGCCGGCCCCTTCGCGGGCGCGTGAAAGGATGGGCATGTCGACATCGGTTGCCACGATGGAATGGCTCCCGCGCGGGTCGACTTCATTGAGGATCATGGCGAGGGTGTAGGGCTCGCAGCCGATGGAACAGCCGGCGCTCCAGATCTTCAGCGTGCGGCGCTCCTTGAGCATCGCCGGGAACCACTTCGATTGCAGTTCCTGGAACCGGTCGGCCTGGCGGAAGAACTCGCTGACGTTGATGGTGAGGGTGTCGCGCACATCGCCGAGGAGGGCGGCGTCAGCAGTGATGGCCTTTTCGAACTGGGGCCAGCCGGCGATCCCGCGGCGGGTCATGATGCTGGCGAGGCGGCGCTTCATCTGGGGCTCTTTGTACTGGCCGAGCGGTACGCCGATGGCGCGCTCGAGAGCGCGGCGGAAGGCAAGCCATTGCGGGTCTTCCGGGAGTTCGTTCTTCACCGTGAAAGCCTCGATCCGGGGAGTGTGCCGACGAGCGTCCTGGCGACCTGGTCGAGCGGCACCTGGGTTGCGTTATGGGCGCGCTCCATGGCCACCCGGGGCATGCCGTAGACAACGGAGGTCGCCTCGTCCTGGACGACGACCTTGCCACCGACCGCTTCGAGCCGGGCCGCGCCATCGGCGCCGTCGCGCCCCATTCCCGTGAGGATCGCCACGCTTGCCGCCCGACCGAAGACCTCGGCGACGGAGAAGAGGGTGACATCGACGCTCGGTCGCACGCCGTGGACGGCGGGCGACCGGTCGAGCTGGACGCGCTTCTCCCGGTTCACGATGAGGTGATAGTCGCCGGGGGCGACATAGACGCGGCCGTTGAGGATCGATTCCCCCTCGACGGCCTCGGCGACGGGGAGTGGCGAGAGGGTGTCAAGCCGCCGGGCGAGCGCGCCGGTGAAGCCCGCGGGCATGTGCTGGACGACGATGACCGCGGCCATCAGGTCGCCCGGGAGGTGCGGGACGACTTCGGTCAGCGCGGGCGGGCCGCCCGTGGATGAGCCGATGACGAGCAGGTTGTGGGCCGGGAGCCGGCCGCCAGTGGCCACGGGCACGCGCGGCGGAGGCGGGAGCGGGCGGGGCGGCATGATGGCGCCGCGGTGGCGCCGCACCGTGGCGGCGCTGGCGCGCTCGACCGCCTCCATCAGTCGTTCACCGACGTTGACCAGGTCGGCGCTCAGGCCGGAGGGCTTACCGACGCATTCGACGGCGCCGGCTTCAAGCGCGCGGATTGCCGTCGCGGTGCCCTCACTGGTGAGGGTCGAGACCATGACGATCGGTGTCGGGAGCGCGCGCATGATTTCGCCCACGGCGGTGACGCCATCCATACGGGGCATTTCGACATCCATGGTGATGACGTCGGGCCGCAGTTCGAGCGCGCGCTTGACGGCCTCGACGCCATCGGCGGCGGTGCCAACGACGGTTATGCCGGGCTTCTGGGCCAGGAGGCGTTCGACCGCGCGCCGCATGAAGGCGGAGTCATCGACGATAAGGACCCGGATTTGCCTGCCAGCGAGAGGAGCCGGGAGTGCCACGGGAGCCTCCTAGGCGCAGAGCTTGCTAACGGCGGCGAGGACGCGGTCACCTTCGCAGGGCTTGACCAGGAAGTCCTTTGCGCCGCTCTTCACGGCCTCCAGGACGATCTGCTGCTGCCCGAGCGCGGTCACCATGGCGACCCGCGCCGCGGGATCGTGCTGGCGGATCTCCTTGAGCGCGGTGAGACCGTCCATTTCCGGCATGGTGATGTCCATGAGGACGGCATCGGGCTTCTGCGCCTTGTACTTCTCGACGGCTTCGAGACCGTTTTCGGCCTGGACAACCTCGTACCCGGCTTCGGTGAGGATTTTGGACATGCGCATACGCATGAACGCAGCGTCATCGACCACAAGAATTGTCGCCATGGATTGGCCTCCTACAGTTCGCTGGCCGGTGAAGCCGCGGTTCTCACGAATGTCTTGCCTGTGTTCATGTGAACTTCGAGGGTACGACCCTTCGAACCACCGATATCGGTGGCGGCAGGCGAGATTCCGTGGAGCTTCAACCGTTCTTTGATGGCATCGGCATTCCGCTCGCCGATCTTGAACTTTTCCGCGTTTGCGGGACCGAGCACCGCGGCCCCGCCCGCAACCTTGACTACCAGTCTCCTGGGCACGGCGCCGGCATCGCAGAGGCGCTTCACCAGGAGGTCAATCCCGGTATCGGCGAAGCGCGCGGGCTCGCGTTCTTCAACGCGTTTGCCATCGGAGCTGGGCAGCAGGATGTGGGCGAGTCCCCCAACGCGGGCCTGGGGGTCCCAGCAACTGATCCCGATGCAGGATCCGAGCCCATAGGCGACGAGGACGTCCTTTTCGTCCTTGCTGATCGCCAGTTGCCCGATCCCGACCGAGACACGGCGGGCATCGGCGGCGGGGGCTGTCATGCGGCCACCCCCTGGAGCCGTTCAATGGAGACGGGGTCTGGAGCGACGATGAGGAGTCCGGCGGTGCGCCCTTTTTCGTCTTCGAAGACGGCGTCCATCATCACCACGTCGCCGCCCTGCGAGAGGACTTCGGCGTAGACGGTCTGGACGAGGGCGATAGCCATATCGTGGAGGATGGAGGGCGGGCTGGGATGGAGGATGAGGTTCAGGTCATCGGCGAGGGCGTTCACGAAGGCCGAGCCGACGATGTTCCCGAGTTCGCCAATGGCCGATTCGGCGAGCTCATCGGGCTCGGTTGTGGTGCCGGCGGGCTGGCCGCACATCAGGTCCACGCACTCCAGGGCCCGGCCTTCCGGGAAGAGGAGCATCACGTGGCCGGTGATGTCGCCGGAGATGGTGAGATAGGCCCCGAGGACGAGGCTTTCCTCGCCGCCGACGGCATCGCAGGCATCGGCCTTCGTGCCGATCCGCACGTTCGGTACTTCGATGGCGATCTGCTGGCCCATCAGGCCGCTCAGTCCGCGCCCGGCGCGGGCCGCGCCATCGCGGGCGACGCCCGAGAGCAGTCGGATCAGTGCTTCTTGCGACATATGTCCTCTCCCTGTGGCCGGGCCGGTCAGGCCGGTGTTGCGAGCGCAGCCTGCTCGGTCACAAGGCTTGCGGTATCGACGATGAGTCCCAGCGTTCCATCCCCGAGGATGGTCGCGCCGGTAAGTCCCTTGCGGTTGCCGACGAGGTCGCCAAGCGATTTCACGACCACGTCCTGCTCACCGAGCAGCTGGTCGACAACAAAGGCGATCTGGCGGTCGCCGTGGCGCGCCGCGACGACGAACTTGCCGCCGCCCAACTGCCTGGGCCGGGAATCTCCGAGGGCGCGCGCCAGGTCGATCATCGGGAGCAGGCGTTGGCGGAGACGGAGCGTCTTGCGGCCGTTCACCGCGTGGATATCGGCTTCGTGGTCGGCCAGCGCCTCCGTTACGGAGACGAGCGGGATGGCGTAGACCGTGCTGTTGGCCACCACCATGAGCGCCTTCGTCGTGGCGAGCGTGAGTGGGAGCTGGATGATGACCTCGGACCCCTTGCCCGGAGTGCTGTGGACGGTGATCTGGCCGTTGAGCCGCTCAATATTGGTGCGGACGATATCCATGCCCACGCCCCGACCAGAGACATCGGAGATCACCTTCGCGGTTGAAAGCCCTGGCAGGAAGACCCACTGGATCGCCTGTTCTTCGCTCGCGGACTCGGCCGCTTCGCGTGACATGAGCCCCTTCTCGACGACCTTCCGGCGGAGGGTCGAGGTATCGATGCCCTTGCCGTCGTCCTTCACGGAGAGGTAGATGTAGGTTTCCTGGTTCCAGGCAGTCACCGTCACGAGGCCGGTTTCTGGCTTGCCGGCTGCCCGGCGCTCTTCGGGCGTCTCGATGCCGTGATCGACGGCATTGCGGAGGATGTGCACGAGCGGGTCCGAGATCTCTTCAATGACGGAACGGTCGAGCTCGGTCTCTTCGCCGGCGGTGGTCAGTTCGACCTTCTTGTTGCATTTCACCGCGACATCTCGGACGAGGCGTGGGAGGCGCGTCAGGACCGAGCGGATGGGGAGCATCCGGCTGCGCATGATCTGTTCCTGGAGCTCGTCAGTAACGCGCGCGAGGTGGGAGGTGGTCTCCTCGAAGTTCTCCGTGAGCTCGGTCAGGTTCGCATCCTTGAGGACGGCACTGAGCTGCTCGCGGATCTGCTGCAGGCGGGTCCGGTCGATCACCAGTTCGCCGACGAGGTTCATCAGCCCATCGAGCCGCTCGACGTCGATGCGGACCGACTGCGTGGTCTTGCGGACCTGTCCGCGAGCCGAGTCCGAAGGTGCGCCGTCTTCGACCAGCGCAAGGCTCGCACCGCCTCCCGTGGCGGCGGCCTTCGGGGCGGCCGTGGCGGCCTGGGGGTGGTCCAGCTCATCGGCGCCCAGTGGGCGGGCGGTGACAGACTCGACATCGGTGACCGCCCGGACGGCGGTCTGCAGCTGTTCGTCTGACTGGCTCGAAAGGATGAAGCCGACGACTGAGAACTCGCCGGCGCCGGCTTCGATGTGGTCTCGCCCGGGCCAGGTCTGAAGCACCCGTCCGAGCGCGTCGAGTTCCTGGAGGACCTGGAAACTGCGGATGGAGGGCAGCTGGCAATCCGGGGAGATGAAGGCCTCGAGGAAGTAGGCCGACATGCCGTCACCGATGCCGGCGAGCGCGGCCTCGACTTCGGCGGGTTCAAGGCGATACCCGGGGACTTCCACGCCGGCGGCGGCAGCTTCGACGGGGGTTCCGTCCTCGAAGCCCCGGATGAGGACGGCCATCAGGTCGGCTTCCAGGCGGGCGGTTTCGATGCCGGAATCGATGCGGGTCACGACCTCGTGCGAAAGGACCCGGAGGGCGTCGAGCCCTGCGAGCAGGGCATCGACGACATCGGAGGTTGGCCGCTTCCTGCCCTGGCGGACGGCATCGAGCACCGTCTCCATGGCGTGGGTGAGGTTCGCCATCTTCTTGTGGCCGATGGTCGCGCTCGATCCCTTGAGGGTGTGTGCAGCACGGAAGATCTGCTGGACGAGATCCGGGTCCGGCTCTCCTTCCAGCTGGACGAGGGACGAATCGAGCAACTCAATTTGCTCGTCAGCCTCCTCGGTGAAGAGCTTCAGATCGTCATCGTCCAGATCAAATTGCAGGCGTTGGCCTTTGGTGCTTGCCATGCGGCGGCACTCCTCGTTGTCGGGATGGAAGAAAGCGAACTCGGGCGGGACGAGATCAGGCCGCGCGCGAAGCGCTCTGCATCAGCCCTTCTTCGAGCGCCGCGGGGAGCACGCCTTCGAGGTCCATCAGTGAGACCAGCCGGTCATCCAGCTTGGCGATGCCGCGGAGATAGCCGTTATCGGGCACCGAGACGATGGAGCTCGGCGGCTCGACCTGCTCGCCCGGGATGCGCATCACTTCCGTGACGGCATCGACGATGAGGCCGACCATGCCGCTGGCGGAGCTGACAACCACGATGCGGGTCTCGGGCGAGTATTCGCCGGCATCGACGCCGCAGCGCTTGCGCAGGTCGATGACGGGGACCACGCGGCCCCGCAGGTTGGTGATGCCCTCGACCCAGAAGTCGGAGCCGGGGATGGACGTGATGGTCTGCATCCGGACGATCTCCTGGACCGTCTGGATATCGAGGGCGTAGTACTCCGCGGCCAGGCGGAACACGACAACGTGCTCCTCGGTCGCCGGCAGGGCCGTGGTGGTGAATTCTGCAGTTTCGGTCTTGGTGGCCAAAGCGTGTCCTCCTGGTGATCCCGGCGGCGAGCACCGGGGGCGCTCCTAAAACTACGAGTTGCACGTTCAGGTGCGGCATTGGGTTCCGCCCCCAAAGCGGGCGGGGATTCCCCTGATGCGAGTAATCGGCTACGAGGGTGACACCGGACGAGCACTAGGGATTCCGCCCATACACCGCCGATAGTGAGAACAGAGACACTCTCGATCAGTACGAGAGGAGCTGCCGTGGCATCCGAGAACGCCGTCCTCAGCCAGCGCGAAATCGACGCCCTGATGAATGCTGACGTCAGTCAGCTTGATGCCGATGCCGTGGCCGCGATCCAGGTGCCCCCGCGTAAGGACGCCGGGCGGAAAGTGAAGCTCTACGACTTCCGCCACCCGGAGAAGCTTTCCAAGGAGCAGCTCCGCGGCCTGCAGATCATCCAGCAGGGCGTTGCCGGGGCGATTGCGGCGAACTTCTCCGGCAGGCTCCGGGCGCCGGTCGAAGCGCGCCTCAGCGCCCTCGAGCGCGGCATCTATGAGGAGTACGTCAACCAGATCGGGACGTCCTCAGTCGTGATCATCCTCGACATGTCGCCGTTGCAGGGTTATGCCGTGGCCGCATTCGGCCTGGATGTCGCCTTCGGGATCATCGACCGGCTGCTTGGCGGCAAAGGCAAGCGGACGGCCCGCGTGCTCAACCGCGACCTGACCGACATCGAGATCTCACTCATCCGCCACATTGGCATGGATATCGCCCGCTCGCTGGTCGAACCGTGGCTGCGGGTGGTGGAGCTGACGCCGGATGTGACCGAGCTCGCCCTCGGCCCCCAGGTGATGCACGCGATCCAGCCGTCGGAGTTTGTGATCACGGCCTGGTACGAGATCCGCCTGGCTGAACAGACCGGCGGGATCTCGCTCTGCTTCCCGCTGACCGTGCTCGAGCAGGTGTTGCCGAAGCTGACGGGTCAGAGCCTGTTCGATAACCGCCCATCCCGCTCGGCGAATGCCGATTCCCGCGTCAAAGACGACCAGCTGATGCCGCTGCCGGTGCTCGTGCGGGCAATCCTGGGCGAGGCGCAGGTGGAGGCGCCCGACCTGGCGCGGCTCGCGCCGGGCGATGTGATCGTGCTCGACCACCTGGTCAACGAGCCACTCAGGCTGATGGCGGGAAACTGCGAGCGATTTGCGGGGTTTGCCGGCACGCGTGGCAGAAAGCTCGCTCTACAGGTTTCCGGGACGGTTGACGATGATGGATTGGTGAAGCCATTCGGGGATGCGAACCATGGATAGCACCATTCCAGTGCGTGCGGTGCTGATGTCGTCGGAGATCATGAACGGCGGCACCGGATTTCACCGCCTCGTTTTCAAGGTCGATGGCGGCCGGGCCGGCATGTCGAACGTTACCGTCCTCATCTCGCAGGATGCCCACCGGAAGATCGCCCAGCAGATGTCCCGCGCACGGTTCCCCGTCGTGGAAAAGACGGTCCTGCTGAAGATCTGGGCGCGCTGGGAGATTGCCCTGCGCTGGCAAGCCCAGGGGGCGTTGCCGGGCACCGTGACCATCACGGCGCGCGACATCGATGACCTTGGGGCGTATGCCTCCGACCTCGGCCGGACCCTCCAGGTCGGCTAACAATCGAACACCGCCGCCGCGGGCACTCACCCTGGCGAAACCGGAGGAGGAGAACAATGCTGGCGAAAATTACGGTTGCGGAGGCCGCGGAAGCGGCCGCGCAGGCTCCGGATCATGCCCGGGTCGAACTCATCGGGCCGTTTGTCGAAGCTGCTGCCAAGGTCATCCAGCAGGAGTGCCACGAACCGGTAAGCCGCGGGCAGCTGCACCGCGTGCGCTCGCCACAGACGAGCAACGAAGTGAGCGCCCTCATCGCGATCACCGGTGGTGTCGCGGGGCTGGTGATCTATTCGATGTCGGAAGATACGGCCCTCGGGTTTGCCTCGCGGATGATTGGCGAGCCAGTCGCCGAGCTCGACGCGCTCGGCCAGAGCGCCATCGCCGAGCTGGCGAACATGATCACCGGCCAGGCTGGCATCGGGCTCGAGAAGAACGGCTTCCCGAGCGACATGTCGCCGCCCATCCTGCTCCTCGGCAAGGGCAGTTCCATCGCCACGCTCAACCTGACGCGGCTGGTTATCCCGCTTGTCGTGAGCTTTGGCGAGTTCACGATCGACATCGCAGTCAAAGAGGTCTGAGCCGACACGGACTTCCCGGCCGGGGATCAGTGCCCCTGGATGGTGCGCAGGCGCGGGTCCAGGATGTCGCGGACCCCATCGCCGAGCAGGTTGAATGAGAGCGTGATGATGAAGATCGCGAGGCCGGGGAAGAACGAGAGGAACGGAGCGACATAAATCTGGCTGAATGCCTCGTTGAGCATCCCGCCCCAGGTGGGTGTTGGGGGCCGGACGCCGACGCCCAGGAAGCTCAGGCTCGCCTCCGCGAGGATGGCGGTCCCCATCGTGAGGCTCCCCGCGACGATGACGCTCGGGAGCGTGTTGGGCCAGAGGTAGTGGACCATGATCCGCACGTCTCCGGCGCCGATTGAGCGGGCCGCCAGGATGTAGTCCATATTCCGTAACGACAGCACCTGTCCGCGGACAAGCCGGGCGTAGTTCGGTGCGGCGCCGATGCCCAGTGCCATCATGATGTTCGTGATGCTTGGGCCGAGCACCAGCACCAGCGCAAGGGCGAGGACGAGGCCGGGAAAGGCAATGACTGCATCGGTGACACGCATCACGGCGACATCCACCCAGCCGCCGCGATAGCCGCTGATGAGGCCGAGGGGTACGCCGATACTCGCCGCGACGGCGACCGCGAGGACGGCAACCTGGAGTGAGACGCGCGCCCCGTGGATCTCCCGGCTGAAGACATCGCGCCCGAGGCTATCGGTGCCGAACGGGTGGCTCCAGGTCGGCGTCTGCAGGCGGTAGCGCCCGTTGGTCTCGGCAGGGTCGTGCGGGGCGATCACCGGGGCCAGGATGGCAATGAGCACGAACGCCACGATGATGCAGAGCGCGACGGCTGCCATTGGGTGATGGCGGACCAGCCGCCAGGCCCGCCCCGGTGAGAGACGGCGCGCCTTCCGCGGCGCCGGGAGAAGTTCAATAGCCTGCGCCATGCGTGCGGTCCCTTCAGGAGTAGCGGATACGCGGGTCGAGGACCGCGTAGCTGATGTCGGTGATGAGGTTCACGACCAGGACGGTGACCGTGAAGAGCAGGACGACGCCCTGGAGCATCGGATAGTCGCGCCCGTTGATGGACTGGATTGCCAGGCGGCCGATGCCCGGGAGGGCGAACATGCTTTCGATGATGATGCTCCCGGCGAGGAGCGAGCCGAGCTGGAGGCCGATGATCGTCGCCACGGGAAGGAGCGAATTGCGGAGCGCGTGCCGCACGATGACGGTGCGCTGGTTCAGGCCCTTTGCACGGGCCGTGCGGACGTAGTCCTGGTGAAGCGTTTCGAGAACGCTCGAGCGCGTGTAGCGCATGATCGAGCCGGAAAGCGTGAGCCCGAGGGTCGTGACGGGCAACGCCATGTGGCGCATGGCCTCGACCGGGTCGGTCCAGATCCCCACGAAGCCGGAGGCCGGCAGCCAGCGCAGCTCGACGACGAAGACCCAGATGAGCATCATCGAGAACCAGAAGTTCGGGACCGCGATCCCGAACATCGCGAAGAGGGTCACGGCGGCGTCAATCGGTGAGTTCCGCTTGACGGCGGCGATCGTGCCCGCTGGCACGCCGACGCAAATCGCGACCAGCAGGGAGAGAAGGCCAAGCTGGAATGTGACCGGGAGGCGGTCGACGATCGCCTCGCGCACGGCCGTGCGGTCGCGGAACGAGCGCCCCAGGTCGCCGCGGGCAAGGTTTCCGGCCCAATCGAGGTATTGGACGATGACCGGGTCGTCGAGGCCGAGCTCCTGGCGGAGTTCGGTGATCGCCTCCTGGTCGAGAGACGCCTCGGACTCGCCGATCATGGCGTAGATCGGGTCGCCCGGGAGCATGTGCATGATGATGAACAGGGCGAACGTCACCATCAGGGCGACGACGGGCATCTGGAGGATGCGCCGGATGATGTAGGTGGTCACTGCGGGCTGTGCCTCTGGGAGGGGCAGGGAGGGGCGGGGGAACGACGCCCCTCCCTGCGGGGTCAGGCCTGTTTCCAGGCCGAGGTGACGTCCATCGCGCTGCCGCTCCGCAGCCACTGGAGACCGCGGGTCTTCTTCGTGTGGCCCGCGATCGTCGGCGATTCGAGCAGCCAGACCTTGTACGAATTGTCGTAGTCCAGCTTCACGATCTCGCCGTAGACCTTCTTGCGTTCCTCGTCGGTTGGCGCCATCAGTGCCTTGGCGAGGAGTGCGTCGACTTCCGGCATCTTCGTCCCGCCGGGCTGGTTGGCCGAACCGAAGTTGGTCTCGAGGTACTGGTACGGGTCACCCTGGGGCGCGCCACCACCTTCGAGGCCGAGCAGGTACTCGCCGTTCTTGCGGTACTTCTCCGTGATGACCGGGACTTCCAGGTTATCGACCTGGATCTCGAGGCCGATCTTCTTCAGCTGGGCCTGGATCATCTCGCCGATGCGCGGGTAGACGCCGGAGGTGTACGTGCAGATGTTGAGTTTCGTGCCCGCCGCGACGCCGGATTGGGCGAGAAGGGCCTTGGCCTTGTCCAGGTCGAACTTGTAATACGGTGCGCTGGCATCGTAGGCCCAGGTCAGGCTGGTGAGCGGCCCGCGGCCGCCGTCGCCGAGCCCGTCGGTGAAGATCATGGCGAACTCTTCCCGGTCGAGGGCGTGGCTGATCGCCTGGCGGAACGCCACGATGTCGGTCGGGGCCTTCCCAAGGTTCATCCCGATGCGCTGGGTGATCGCGCCCTTGTTGATGTTGACCGCCAGGTCAGGATGGGACTTGATCTGCGCGACGTTCTCGCCAAGGAAGACGTAGTCGAGGTCGATCCCGCCGGACTGGAGTTCGGCGACCGCCACCGCCGTTTGGGGGATCACCTTGATGACGACCTTGTCGAGGTACGGTAGTTTGTCGCCGTTTGGCGCCGTCACGGGCCAATCGGGATTGGCGACGAAGGTCGACTCCGAGTCCATCCCGAGTTTTTCGATCTTGAACGGGCCAACGCTCACGGGCGCTTCGTTGAACTTGTCATCGCCCAGCTGGGCGTGCGCTGTTGGCGAGATGAGCGCGCCGAGGCCGGCCGGCTCGTTCATCGTCAGGCTTTCGAGGAAGACCGGGTTGGGCTTCGCGAACTTGAGGATGGCGGTGTAGGCATCCGGCGTTTCGACCGTGACGTCCTTCAGGAGACTCCGGCGGGGGGAAGCGAGCTTCGCATCGGCCTGGCGTTCCATGGCGTACTTCACCGCTGCCGAATCGACGGGAGTGCCATCAGTGAACTTCAGGTCCTTGCGGAGCGTCAGCTTGATGGAGGTGACGTCGGGCTGCTCCCAGCTTTCGACGAGGCTTGCCTGCAGTTTTCCGCCAACGGTCGCCAGGAGCGGTGCCGCGTAGAGGTGGTTGATCGTCGGGTCGTAGCCGCTGCTGCTGCGGTGCGGGTCGGCGAACGTCATCGCCGAGGGCCGGCGCACGATGAGCGTGCCGCCGCGGGTGATCTTCTCGCCGGCCACGGTGGGCGTTGGGGCCGTGCTGGTGCCATCGCCGCCCGCCGGTGTGTCGTCGTCGTCATCACCGCCGCAGGCGAACGTGCTTCCCCCGGCCGCGGCGAGCGCCGCCACTCCAAACCCTCCGAGCAGGCGGCGCCGGGAAACGCCCTGCGCCATCCTTCGCGTCCAATAATTCTCCGAACTCATACGGTAGTCCCTCCCTTGGGTCCCGGATGCCGGGCGGAGAGCACCGGTCTATTCGCTGGTGCGGGGCGCACCGCCGAACAATCCAGTCTGCGAAGAGGCGCGAACCCCTCGCCGCGTGCCTATCCGGGGACGCCTATGTGTACCACCCGGTTGGAGACCCATAGAAGGAGTATTAGTGCAGGCATAAGTACGACTTATCGGTGTCAGCGCGGCGCGATGGCGGCAGTGGCTGGCCCGGCGGAGGCGGGATGGCCCCGGCGGCCGGTCCGCGCCCCGCCCATCCTGCTCGAGAGGGCGGCGGTCTTCACCGCGAGGAGAGCCGGCGAGAGCACGCCCACCCGGTGCGCAAGGTAAATCGGGTATTCGAGTGGCAGCCCGTTCACGTGGACGACAACCAGGTCGCCGCGCTGGACCTCGCCCGCGATCGCCGATTCCGCCACCAGGGCAAGCGACAGGCCCCGCCGGGCGGCCTGCTTGAGGCCGTCGTAGGACGATAGCTCGATGGCAACGTTGAGTTCGACGCCCTGGTTGGCGGCCCACTCGCGGAAGCGCCGCTGTGCCGTCCACGGGGCAGGCAGGAGCGCAAAGGGATACGAGGCGACCTCCTCCGGCGTTGCCCTGCCCTTGCGGGCCAGGGGGTGGGTGGGCGAGGCGACCACGAAGAGGCGCGCGACGGAAAACGGCTCGGCGACGACCCGGTCCGAGATGAAGGCGTCGGTGGTGAGGGTGAAGTCCAGTTCGCCCTTCTGCAGCCGCGCGGCTGCTTCGTCCGGCGGCAGGGTCATCACCCGAAGCTGGATGTTGGGGGCGATCCGCATGAGCTCGCCGACGAGCTGGGGGATGACCTGGTGGGTTGAGCTGGCCGAACACCCGATAGCCACAAGCGACGAGCCGGACTGCAGCGTGGCAAGCTCGCGCAGCAGGTTCGCGTGGGCTTCGAGCACCTGTTCGCTGAAGCGCAGCACGGCCTCGCCGGCGCTCGTGCAGCGCACGCGGTTTCCACCGCGTTCGAGCAGGACGACACCAAGCTCCTTCTCCAGCTGGCGGATCTGGAGCGAAACGGCCGGCTGGCTGAGGAAGAGGTCCTCGGCGGCCCGGCTGAAGCTACCGAGCTGCACCACGAGCCGGAAGGTCTGGAGCCGCTCGAGGTTCATGGGGTGCTCCTTCTGGCCGGGCGGCGCGCCATAAGTGATCGCTACGGACCGATAAGTGATCGCCACTTGCGCAGCTGCGCGGCGCTTGCGCAGCATTCGGGTGACCGGCGAGGGGCAAAGCTTAGCGCAGCGCCAACCGTCTGGCACGCGGCCACGGTCGTCCGTTAACCCGCGCCCTGTATGGCTGCCCCGGTCTACTCATGGCCGGGGCGACAGCGTATCGTCCGCCTGTCCGGCGGGGCCGGGACCCCAGGAGAAGACCGCAGGTGAACCAGTCGCTTTCCGGCATCCGAGTGCTCGACCTTTCGACGTCGGCCAGCGCGGCCTGGTGCACGCGCGTGCTCGCCGATCTCGGCGCCGATGTGACGATGGTGGAAGGCCCCGGCGGCCACCCCCTGCGGAACGAGCCTCCCTTCGATGACGCCGGCACGAGCCTGGTGGCCGAGTACTTCCTCGCGAACAAGCGGTCGATCCTGCTCGACAGCGGAGTCCCGGGCGCCGTCGCGCGCATCCGCGAGATGGGGCGCCGGGTGGACGTTGTTGTTTCCAGCGCGCGAAGCGGAGACTCGCGCCGCGCGGGGCTGACCTACGCGGAGTTTGCCAGCCCATCGCTGGTGCTCGCCCATGTCACGCCCTTTGGGATGAGCGGGCCGCGGGCAGACGACCCGGGCAACGAACTCACGGTCGCGGCACTCTCCGGTTGGGCGGCCCTCAATGGCGATGCCGCGAAGGAACCGCTCCGGCCGGTGGGGCACCAGGTTGCCCTGTGCACGGGCGTGCTTGCCGCGGCGGCGGTCATCGGGGCGCTCATCGCGCGCGACCGTGACAACGGAGCGGGCCAGGAGATCGACATCGCCGAACTCGACACCATGGTTTCGGCCGGTTCGCCCGGGATCCTCCGCGGGCAGTACACGGGCCGTTCGACCCCCCGGCGCAACGGCGTGGACCTGGCTTCGGGTCCAGTGCCGGTGGCGGATGGGTACTTCGCCCTGACCCTGAGCCGGGCGCACTTCTGGCGCGACGCGATGACCGTGCTCGGGCTGGACGACCTCGCCGAGGACCCCCGCTGGGAGACGAGCTGGTATCGCGCGGCGCACCGCGATGAGTACGAAGCGCGTGTGGCGCGAGCGATGGCCGGGTGGAGCCGCAGCGACCTGTTCGATGAACTGGCCGCCCGCAGGGTTGTCGCCGGGCCGGTGCTGACGATGGAGGAGCTGCGCGCCAACCCGCACCTCGCCGAGCGGGGGTTCTGGACGGAGGTGGACGGACGGCCGTTCCCCGGGGCCCCCTTTCGCATGTCGGCGACACCCTGGCAGCTGCGGCGTGGCGCTCCGGCCCGCCCGGCGGCGGAGGGGGCGCAATGAGGCCCGCGCCGCTCGATGGCTACCGGGGGATCGTGCTCACGCAGGCGTGGGCGGGCACGTACTGCACCGAACTGCTGGGGTTCATGGGCGCCGATATCATCCAGGTTGAGGTGCGAAAGCGGCCCGATTCGTGGCGCGGCGCCTACGACGCCCCCGTCGCGGAGCGGCTGAAGGAGCATGGCGCCACCAATCCCT
The DNA here is from genome assembly GCA_964603275.1 of uncultured Anaerolineaceae bacterium. Lineage (GTDB taxonomy): Bacteria > Chloroflexota > Dehalococcoidia > Tepidiformales > Tepidiformaceae > Amarobacter. The sequence continues at coordinate 17,689 of CAZRUZ010000021.1, forward strand.
GGAACTGCAACTACCTCTACAACTCGGTGAACCTGAACAAGCGCTGCCTCACACTCGATCTCCAGACGGCGGAAGGGGCGGATGTGTACCGTCGGCTGCTGCCGCTGTCGGACTTCGTCGTCGAGAACTTCTCGCCGCGGGTCCTCGGCAACCTGGGGTTCGCCTACGAGCAGATGGAGGCGTTGCGCCCGGGGATCATCCTTTGCAGCCTCTCGGCCTACGGTCACAACGGCCCCTGGGCGAACATCCCGGGGATCGGCGGGACCATTGAACCGACATCCGGCCTTTCCGCGTTGCTGGGGTATGCGGGCGGGCCGCCGCTGAATTCGGGGATCATGTACCCCGACGCGGTGGCGGGGCTCAATGCGTTTGCCGCGATCCTTGCGGCACTCCGCCACCGCGAGCGTACGGGCGAAGGCCAGTACATCGACCTCTCGATGCAGGAGGCCAACCTGGTCTTCGCGGGCGAGGCGGCAATGGAGTACCTGCGCACCGGCCGCCAGCGGGAGCGTATGGGCAACCGCCACCCGGCATTCGCGCCGCACGGCATCTTCCCCTGCCTTGGTGACGACCGCTGGATCGCCATTGCATGCGAAACCGAGTGGCAGTGGCAGCAACTCGCAGGGGTGCTCGGCCGGCCCCCCGCCCTCATCGCCGGCGAGTTCGCCACGAACCGCCTGCGCAAAGCGAACGAAACCGCGCTCGAGGAGCATCTCGCGGCGTTCACGCGCGGCTGGGAGCGGGACGAACTCGTCGCGCGCCTGCTCGCCGCGGGGGTGATCGCGGCGCCGGTCCACGATGCGCTCGACGTCGCGGCCGACGAATCGCTCCGTGCCCGGGGTGTGATCGGGCCGGTGTCGCATCCGGAAGCCGGTGAGTGGCCACAGGCGCGCATCCCCTGGCGCTATTCGGGTTCGCAGGACCCACCCGTGCGCCCGGCGCCACGGCTCGGCGAGCACTCAGCCGAGGTGCTGGCGGAATTGCTGGGAATCGGGCTGGACGACTACCAGAAGCTCGTGAACAAGGGTGTCAGCGGCGAAGGGCCGCCAGATTGAGGAATCCATGACCGACTACAAGCAGATTCTCTACGACGTTTCCGGTGGTATCGGCACTATCACCACGAACCGCCCCGGCGTCCGCAACGCCCAGAGCCGGGTGCTGCTCGAAGAGATGGACGATGCCTTCGCCCGCGCCGGGCACGACCCCGCGGTCCGCGTGATCGTCCTGCGCGGGGCTGGCGACCACTTCTCCGGCGGGCATGACCTTGGCACCCCGGAAGAGGTCGCGGACCGCAAGGCGCGCCCGGCTGCCGAAGGGCTGCGTGGCCGTTACGAGCGCTCGTGGGACCTGTACGTCGATGCGACGTTGCGCTGGCGGAACGTGCCGAAACCGACCATCGCCGCTGTCCATGGGTACTGCATCTTCGGCGGCTGGATGATCGCTTCGGCCTGCGATGTCATCTTCGCTGCCGAAGACGCGCTCTTCCTGCCGACGAACTTCCAGGAGTTACCGTTCCTCGTCAAAAAAAAATTCTCTTCGACGCTATGTCCCTCCACTCTCATCCACACCTCGATATGCTCGCGACGAATGAACGTGGTCTGCGGCGTCACAAGCTGATCGAACGCGACATGGTGATGA
>CAZRUZ010000021.1:19336-23595 GCA_964603275.1 uncultured Anaerolineaceae bacterium
CCCCGCAAGGCCAAGGCGATCCTCTTCGAAAGCCGCCTGGTCGATGCTCGCGAGGCGGAGGACCTGGGCTTCGTCACCTGGGTGGTGCCCCGGGCGGACCTGGATGCCGAAGTGATGGCCTACGCTGCGCGGGTCGCCGAGAACGACCCGTTCCAGCTGCGGATGATCAAGCTCGCGATCAACCAGGCGCAAGAAGCACAGGGTTTCACCGGCCACATCTATGCCGCCCATGCGATGCACATGCTCAGTTCGACGGGTGAGGGCGACCCCGGCTACGCGCTGACGAAGCCCGAAGGGCGGCAACGCCCGATGGTCCAGCGCGCGTTCGAGAACTATGAACGCCGGAAGGCCCGCCGGGATTCGCAGTAACCAGACTCGTCCGCGATATCGTGCCGCGACTTCCCGGGCCCGGCAGCGGGCGCTTGCCTGCTGTCCCGCATGGAACCCGCCCGGACATTCAGTTTGAAGAGGAGAGCTCTGATGGCATCTGGACCACTCTCAGGCATTCGCGTCCTCGACCTCACGCAGGTGATTGCGGGGCCGCTGGGCTGCATGCTGCTTTCAGACCTGGGGGCGGAGGTCATTAAGGTGGAGCCTCCGGAGGGTGAGCCCTGGCGGCTGACCAGCCAGTTCTTTCCCAATGAGTCGAAGGCGTACCAGGCGCTCAACCGGGGCAAGCAGTCGCTCGTGCTCGACCTCTCCCGGCCCGAATGCCAGGAGGTGGTGCACCGGCTGGTACGCACCTGTGATGTCACCGTCATCAACTCCCGCCCGGATGTCGCGGCCCGGCTCGGCGTTGATTACGAGACCCTGAAGCAGCATCGCCCCGACCTGGTCTACGTCGACAGCACGGCCTTCGGGCGGAAAGGGCCGTGGGCGCACCGGCCCGGTTACGACATCGTCGCGCAGGCGGCTTCCGGGCTGTTGATGCACCGGCTCTGGCTGGATGAGCACGGTTTCCCGGCGCTCTCCGGGCCGGCTGCGCCGGCGGACTTCACCACCGCCTACTCCATCGCCCTGGCGGTTTGCGCCGCGCTCCTCCACCGGAACGTGACCGGGCGCGGGCAGCTCGTCGAGACTTCGCTCCTGGCCAATGCGCTGATGATCCAGGGGTCGGCCTTCATGTCGGTACCGGTCGCGGATGGAGAACGGCGGGCAGCGTTCCTCGGAGACCTCGAGAGGTCCCGCGCCGAGGGGGAGCCGTTCGACAAGTTCGTCCGCCGGCGCCGCGCGGCCAGCGAGACCGTTATCGGCATGGGCATCTACTACCGCGGTTACAAGACGAAGGATGGGGCGCTCACGGTCGGCTGCCTTTCGCCCTCCACGCGTGAGCGGATGCGCGCCGCGCTGCAGATCGAAGACCCACTCGAAGGGAGCAACGCGAAGGCGGCGCCGCGCGAAGCGATCGACCGCATCGAGGCGATGTTCGAGGAGCGGACTACGGACGAATGGATGGCCATCTTCGACACGCACGGGGTCCCCGCAAGCCCGGTGTGGTTTGTCGAAGAGCTCCTGGACAACCCGCAGGTCGTGGAAAACGGCTACGTGGTGGACCTGGAGCACGACCTGACCGGCTCACAGACGATGGCTGCCCCACCGTGGCGGATGTCGGATAGCCCCCCGCAGGCCCAGGGTGCGGCGCCACCGCTCGGCAGGGACACGCGCCGCTGGCTGATCGAACTCGGGTACGGCGAAGAGGACATCCGCGTGATGGCCGATTCCGGCGCGATCGGCCTCGGGTTCGGTGAGTGAGGGCGGCGGGATGCCTCTCCTCGCAGCGACGGTCCGGGCCAAAACCGGTTGCTTCTTTAGCGTCTCCGCCGGAAACTGAGACTGATCCCCGATAGCTCAACGGTAGAGCACGCGGCTGTTAACCGCGGTGTTCCTGGTTCGAATCCAGGTCGGGGAGCCACCTCGTCTTTCCCCCCTTCCCATTTTCAACATGGCCCTGGCCCTGGCCGGGTGGCCACACCGGCCCCGGTCAGGTAGGTTAGCCATCGACCGCGCGGTGAGTGCGGATTTGTGACGGCCGCGGAGGGACGGGGATTGGGCGCCGGGACGCGACTCGTACCGCATGGAGTCCACGTTGCCCACATGCGCGACCGCCGCGGGCCCCGGGGGCCGGGTAGCGGCATTGCCCAGATCATGTCCGGGTTTGGCGTCGTGCTCCTGGTAGGCACCATCCTGCTCACCCTGCCGCTCGCATCCGAGAGCGGAGATTGGGTCCACCCACGGGATGCGCTCTTCACCGCCGTCTCGGCCGTTTGCGTAACCGGGCTCGTGGTCCACGAGACCCAGGCGCACTGGAGCCCCTTCGGCGAAGTGGTTGTGCTCGCGCTCATCCAGGTGGGCGGGCTTGGCTATATGCTCGGCACCACGATTGTCCTGTGGGCGTTCGGCCGGCAGCTTGGGCTGCGCGATCGGAACATGCTGCGCCTGTATTACGGGGCCCCCAGCATGAAGGAGACGCTTTCTTTCGCGCGCGGGGTGGGACTCTTCACGCTGGCGTTCGAATCGGTTGGTGCGCTCATCCTGGCGGCGGCCTTCATGATCGACGGGCGGGATGCTCCCGAGGCGGCCTGGTGGGGCGTATTCCATGCCGTCTCAGCCTTCAACAACGCGGGCTTCAGCGTGACCGGCGCGGACATGGTCCCGTACTCGGGAAACCCGGCCGTGCTGTTTACGCTGACAACGCTGTTGGTCGCCGGGGGTATCGGCTTCCTGCCGCTTGCCGCCCTGAAGAACCGCCGCTCGTTCTCGCGGCTGCCGCTGGACTCGAAACTCATTTTCGCGACGTCGGCGATCCTGCTGGTAGCCGGGACGCTCGCCATCGGCCTGTTCGAGTGGCGGAACAGCGGGACCCTTGGCGACCTGCCGGTGGCGGACCGCCCGGCGGTGGCGTTCTTCCAGAGCGCGAACGCCCGGACAGCTGGCTTCAGCGCCATCGATGTGGGGAAGCTCAACGATGAGTCGAAGGTTTCGACGATGGGCCTGATGTTCGTTGGCGGCGCGGCAGGCTCTACGGCTGGCGGGCTCAAGGTGGGGGCGTTCTCGATGCTCTTCGCCGTGATGCTGGCATCCCTCCGTGGGCGCGATGAGGTAAGCATCTTCCGGCGGCAGATCCCCACGGCGGTCATCCAGCAGGCGATCACGCTGGCGCTGTCGTACGTCGCTGTCGTGTTCGCCCTGTCGCTGGCGCTCACGCTCACTGTCGATCAGCCGTTTGTCGACATCATGTTCGAGGCGATGTCGGCCCTGGGTACGGTGGGCTTCAGCGCCGCAGGCACCGCCTCGCTCCCGGCTGCCGGGCACTGGGTGCTCATTGCAGGGATGCTCATCGGGCGGTTCGGCCCGCTGATGCTGGTCCTGTACATGTCGCAACCCCGGAGGAAACTCGTGTTCCATCATCCATCGGACAGTGTCCGGCTGGGATGATGGCAGGCGCGGCCGGGAGAGCTGGAGGTAGCTGTGAAAGTCGCAATCCTTGGATTGGGGAGGTTCGGGACGAAGCTCGTCCAAGAGCTTGTCTCCATGGACGTTGAGGTGCTGGCCGTCGATGCGAGCAGCGAGCGTGTCAACGATGTCGCCGAGGTGGCGACGCTTGCCGCCGCGGGAAACGTGACCGACTTCGAGTTCCTCACCTCGCTCGATCTCGGCGCCTATGACAGCGTGGCGGTCGCCATTGGCAGCGACATGGCGGTGAGCGTCCTGGTGACGCTCACGCTCAAGCGCCGGCTGATGATCGCGCACGTGGTGGCGAAGGCCGCCACCAATGACCACGGCGAGGCGCTCCGGCTCGCGGGCGCCGACATCGTGGTGAGCCCGGAGCAGGAGGCGGCGGTCCGGCTGGCGCACACGCTGGGGCCATCGAGCCACCTCGGCGAGTACCTTTCGCTGGGGCCGACGTTCGGCTGCGCCAAGCTCGAGGCGCCCGAGAGTGCCGCCGGGAAGACGATCGGGTCACTGGAGGCGTTCACGCGGCACAACGTGGTGCTGCTCGCACTCATCCGCGACGACATGGTGACCTTCCGTCCCGACCGGGATGTGGTGGTGGAGCCGGGCGACCTGTGGCTGATAGCCGGGGACGACGAGCAGTTGCGCAAGGCGAGCCGGTAGGACAGGCCGGGGACGGCCCCGCCCGTTTGGCGGCGAGGCCGTATCATGGGCGGGCCGGCCGAAGTGGCGGAATGGCAGACGCGGCGGTCTCAAAAACCGCTGAGCCGCAAGCTCGTGTGGGTTCGAATCCCACCTTCGGCACC
>CAZRUZ010000022.1:0-1828 GCA_964603275.1 uncultured Anaerolineaceae bacterium
TCGCAGAACGCTTCCGGAACCGGGCACGCAGGCGCGGGCACTGGAGATTCAGTTGCGGGTACCGACCACGGCATTTCGGTTGTAGCCGCGGGTGCGCCAGCCTGACGTTCCGAACCACATGAGCCCAACCAAAGGCCGATGACTCCCGTTGTGAGGAGAACCCCGGCATGCCGCTTCATGAGCCCCAACGGTACAGCCATGTCGAGCCTGCCACGGACGTATCTGGGCACTGCACTTCAGATCCGGTCGATGCCTGAGCCTGTTCAATGTGGGGATGGTACGCCGTGGAGCAGCACGAGTCCGTCGCCTCGCAACCTGACGCTCCACCGGGAGCATCGCAATAACCGAGTGGATTGGCCAAGTACATGTAGTACGGCGGCCAATTGTTCTGTAAAGTCAAATCATATGTACCCTGCGTATGCCTGCTGGTGATGTGCGCAATGTAAATGCTGCCGACGTAACCTGATCCGCCTGTTCCCGAATATAGATGCACCTGAACGGCATTGGTCGGGCCACAAAAGCAACCACATGCATTGCCGTAGTGCACGACTTGTGCACTTTGGATGCCAGTGGAAACAAAGAGATATACCGGCGCTGACCAGCCGACAATTATGTCCATCGGTGAATAAAGTTGAATCCTAGGATGGGCGTCTCCCGGCGAGGAGCAACTCGCGCTCGGGTGGTTGAGCAGCGTGCAATAGTTTTCCAGTGGGTAAGGGCACATGTTGAAGGTACCTCCTACTGGGGAATACAGGTACTCAGCCATGTCACTTCCTCCTGCTGGCTAGAACCGCGTGATTGCGCTCGCGACAGCCCGGAGGGCCATCTCCGTTCTTTGCGGGCCGATCAGTGCGTCTGAAACGACCTCGAGGCGAAACAGCGTGTCGTCCTCCAACCAGAGTCCGGTGGCTAGGAAGGCCGGCGCGATCGCCACTCCGGCCCGAGGCAGCCACGTCGCTGGCTGGAATTCAATGTACCCGTCGCGGGGATTCCCCTGTGGGAGAAGGACGTATGGGAGCGGGACTCCGACGTAGGCAGTGAGAACCGATGTCCTGCCCGAGGGCATGTGCTGGAAAACTGCCGTTTGCGAGACCAGTTCGCCAGTCACAAACTCCAGCCGAGCCAAGGAATTCAACTTCAGTTCCTGCCCGAACTTGCCTTTCGCGAAAGGGCCATCGAACACGCCCTGAGCGGCAGTGTTCGTCAGGTCGATGGTCCGGACGGTCGCGGATACGCTTGGGGTGCGTTCTGGAATGACCGCACGGCGCGACCCTCGCGGGAGGCTCCGCGGCCGAGCTTCCCCCGGCCGAACAAGCGCGAACCCATACAGTTCGGCGGTCGCAGGCGCCTGAACAGCGCGCGCTCCCAGCCAACCGAACGGATCAAGGAGGAAAGCGCCAGCAGCCGAGCCGGCAGCAGCGAGCAAGCTACGTCGTTTCATCGTCGCGTGACCTCCGCGAGTAGATTGCCGGCTCTCATCTTCGATGTCCCGAACTCCCTACACTGTTCTTCGATCGTCTTCGATCATTTCGTGTACGAGTGGGATGCAACAGGTGAGATGGGGCGCAATCCATACCCTGAGCCTGTCCCGCTCCTGCGGAATTTCCGTGGTCTCGAACCTCGATGGCACACCTCAGCAACGTGGCGCCGGACTGTTGCTGCCGTGACCTCCATGAGACAGGCCGCCTCTTGAGCGTTGTACCCCTGGGCAAGTAACGCCAGCACCCTCGCCTCCGCCGGATTGATGAGACGGTAGTGCCGTTCGCGCAGGGCAGTCCACATCCTGGCTGGTTCGATTACGGGTCCAAACACGCTCAACCTCCGCTCC
>CAZRUZ010000022.1:1928-23586 GCA_964603275.1 uncultured Anaerolineaceae bacterium
CAGGTCGCGCGGCATGTGGCGCTCTTCCGGGAAGACGAGCAGGTCGTACTCCTTGTCGGCGGCGGTGAGGGCGACGAGCAGACGGGCAGTGTGCCGGAAGTGGACGTTCTCATCGACCATGCCGTGGACGAGGAGGAGCCTGCCCTGGAGCTTCGCGGCGTGGGTGAGGACCGAGCTGTCGTGGTAGCCCTCGGGGTTGGACTGGGGCGTGCCCATGTAGCGCTCGGTGTAACCCGTGTCGTAGCCGTCCCAGTCGGTCACTGGCGCGCCGGCGACGCCGACCTTGAAGACCTCCGGGGCGCGCAGCATGGCCATGCAGGTCATGTAGCCGCCGTAGCTCCAGCCGTAGATGCCGACCCGCGAGCCATCCACATAGGGCAGGGAAGCCATGTGGCGCACGCCGGCCACCTGGTCGTCGACCTCGACCGTGCCCATGCGGTCGGCCAGGGCGGCTTCGAAGGCCAGCCCGCGGTTGGCGCTGCCGCGGTTATCGAGCCTGAAGACCACGTAGCCCTGCTGCGCCAGGTACTGGGCGCGCAGGTCCATCGTGAGCATCCAGTCGTCAGCGACGCGCTGGGCGTGCGGCCCACCGTAGACGGAGACGATGAGCGGGTAGCGGCGCCCGGGTTCGAGGACCGGTGGGCGGTAGATGGCGCCGTGAAGGAGCGTGCCATCGGCGGCGGGGAGGGTGGTGAACTCCGGAGTCTGCAGGCCGAGCGCGGAGGCCTCGGCGCCTTCGTTGGCGAAGATGTCCGCAATGCGGGCGCCAGCCGTGTCCCGCACGGTGACGCGAGGGCCGTGTTCGAGGCAGCTCCAGGCATCGACGAAGCGGTCGCTCTTCGGGGAGAGGACGGCTCCGTGCCAGCCCCGCTCGCTGGTGAGGCGCACGATTTCGCCGCCGTCGAGCGGGACGCTGTAGAGGTGGCGTTCAAGGACCGAGTCTCTCGTGCCAACGAAGTACGCGACCCGGAGTTCTTCATCAACGCCCACCAGGCCGGTGACCACCCACTCGCCGCCGGTGAGCTGGCGGATGCGGCTGCCATCGGGGGCGTGAAGGTAGAGATGGCAGAAGCCGGATTCCTCGCTGAGCCAGGCGATGCTGCCATCGGCGAGGAACTTGGTATCGCCGTGGAGGTTGATCCACGGCTGGCGGTGCTCCTGGATGAGCGTGGTGGGGGCTCCGGCCGCATCAAACAGGTCGAGGCGAAGGGTTCGCTGGTCGCGTGAGAGGACCTGTGCGGTGAGTGCACCATCCGGGCGCCAGCCGACGCGGGCGATGTAGATATCGCGCTCGGAGCCGAGGTCCATCCATGTTGTGGTCCCGGTCGCCAGTTCGACGACGGCGAGGTCGAGGTAGGCGTTGGGCTGGCCGGCGAACGGGTAGCGGTGGGGCTCGGTGTCCACCTCGTCCTTGCCCTGGTGGACGATCGCGTACTCGGGGATGTGGCGGGAGTCAGCGCGGATGAAGGCGATCTTCGTCCCGTCGGGGCTCCACCAGAAGCCGCGGTCGCGGTCGAGTTCTTCCTGGGCGATGAACTCGGCGAGACCGTTGGTGATGCCGGGCTCGGCGCCGGATGTGAGCTTTCGCGCGGCGCCCCCTGACACCGCAAGCACCCAGAGCTCGTCGTCGCGCACAAACGCGACCTGCGAGCCGTCCGGGCTGAGGTGGGGGTCGATAGCGCCGGCCGAGCCCTCGATCTCGCGCATCTCGCTGCCATCGACGCTTACCCAGAGGCGGGCGCCTCCGGGGACGAGGAGCACCTGGTGTTCCGACTTCGAGGCGAACTGGTAGCCGGTGACCCCCAGTTCGCGGAGACGGGCGCGCTCCCGGCGAAGCTCCTCTTCGCGGGAGAGCTCGCCTTCACTGGTCGAGGCCGGGGGAGGGCCGGCGAGGACGGTGCGCTCACCTGTGGAGATGTCGTACCGCCAGAGGCTGCGGACGAGGCTGCCCTCGGCGCTGAAGAGGTAGGTCACGGCGGCGCCGTCAGGCGTAAACCCGGGCTGACCGGGGACGACGGTGCCCGGACGGGGGAAAGTGGCGACCTGCGTGATGGTGAGCGATTCGTAGGGCCGGGTCATCGGCTGTGAGCCTCCGCGCGGAGCGTTTCAATTTCGGGGATGGACTTCGGGATGGCGCCTGTGAGCACGTCGGGGGAGGACTCGGTCACGAGCACGTCGTCCTCGATGCGGATGCCGCCGAGATCGAGCAGGGTGTCGATGCGATCCCAGTTGACGGCGTCGCGGTACTGGTCCCGGCGGGCCGGGTCCGTCAGGAGCGCGCGGATGAAGTAGATGCCGGGTTCAATGGTAACCACGTACCCGGGCTGGAGGGGCAGGTCGGCGCGGAGCCACTTCAGGCCGAAGCGGTCGCTGGCGGTGCGGCCTTCCAGGCAACCTCCCGCGTCGTGGGTCGCGAGCCCGAGCATGTGCCCGAGTCCGTGGGGGAAGAAGAGCGCGTGGGCGTCACGCTCGACCAGCCCGGCGGGATCGCCGCGGAGGATCCCGAGGTCAACCAGCCCGTCGGCAATCCGCCCGGCGGCTGCGAGGTGGAGAGCCTTGTACTCGACACCCGGGCGGACGCCTGTGATGGCGGCCTGCTGGACGTCGAGGACGAGCTGGTAGAGGTCGCGCTGGATGCCTTCGAAACGCGGGCCGGCAGGGAAGGTGCGGGTGACGTCGCTGGCGTAGCCCTCCCACTCGGCACCGGCGTCGATCAGTACCAGGTCGCCGTGGTGGAGCTCGCGGGATGTCGGCGAGAAGTGGAGCACGGCGCCATTCGATCCGGCGCCGACGATGGAGCCATAGGCCGTACGCTCCGCGCCCGCGCGAAAGAACTCGGCCTCGAGCTCGACCTGCACGCGGCGCTCGGACATCCCTGGCCGGGCCGTACGCATGGCGAGGAGGTGCCCGGCGCGGGAAGCATCAGCTGCGGCCCGCATCAGGCTGAGCTCGGAGGCGTCCTTGGCCCGGCGAGACTCAGCGACATGGTCACCCAGGCGGGCCGAAAGCACCTCGTCGACATCCAGTTCCAGTGCCGGCCAGCTTTCGAGCCCGTAACCGGAGGCCGAATGCGTTATGTCGTGATTTCCGAGGATGGCAAACGCTTCTCCCCGGCGCCGTTCGAGCCAGCTCCGAAGCTCCGCAAGGGGCCGAACGGAAAGGCCGGTCGACTGCCGGAGAGCGTCGACATCTTCACCCCGGCCGGCCCACACCTGGTCTTCGAGGGTGGCGACTGGAACGAAGAGCGCCCAGCCCTCGGCGGGGTCGAAGCCCAGGACGGCGCCGCGTGACCGCGCGCCGGCAAGATACGTGAACTCAGGGTGGGCGTGGAAATCGTGGTGCTGGTCGGTGCCGGAGATGGGGACAGAGAGGCCGGCGGGGACGAGGACCGCGCCGCGGGGGAGGTCCCAGAGCCGCGCGACAGCGGCGCGCCGCAGGTCCAAGTCAGCGGGTGACTGCATCCGCAGAGTGTATGCGGGAGCGCGGGATCAGGTGTAGTTCGCCGCCGCCTCACGGAGGGCACACAGCACGGTTTCCCGGAGGACGGCCGGTTCGATGACCGTCGCAGCCGCGCCCCAGCTGAGCACCCAGGGGGTGAACTCGAGCAGGCTGGGGAGCGAGACTTCGAGGCGGATACCACCGCCAGCCAGGTCCTCGAGGCGCTGAGTCGGGTGCCAGTAACTCTCGCGGATGCGCGGGGAAACGGAAGGCGCGAAGTCGACCTTCACGGCGTGGTGCTCCTCACCAAAGACGACGCCGCCCCAGCTGTGGCGCAGGCGCTCGGCCACTTCCTCCACGTTGCCCGGGGTGAATTCGCGGGCTGTCACCTCGACATCGGTTATGCGGTCGACCTTGAAGATGCGGACGCAGCCGTGTTCCGAGCTGAGCCCGGCCACGTAGGTGCCGCTCTGGGTGTGATCGAAGATGTAGGGGTCCAGGCCGGTGGTGCGGGGGCCTGCGGCGGAAGCGGACCGGTAGGTAATGGTCGCGGTGCGGCTGGCGGCCCAGGCCTCGGTGAGCCGGCGGACCACCTCGATGTACTCCATGTTGGCGGGAAGCTCAGAGTACTCGGCGACGGTGCGGCGCATGTGGCCCGCGACCCCGGCCGGCAACGCATCAGCGATCTTCTCCAGCGCGGAGATGCCGTCCGGGTCGCGCTCATCGGCGGAGCGAAGCATGAGCCGCGTCGCGAAGTAGACGGCCCGGGCCTCGTCGAGGGTCAGGCGCACGGGGCCAAAGACGAGGTTGGCGCCTTCAGCGATCGCCCAGCGCCGGTTCTCGAAGACCAGGGGGACGTTGAGCTCGGACTGGAGCGCAAGCAGGTCGCGCTGGATCGTGCGGGGGCTGTAGCCGGTCTCGTCGGCCAGCTGGCTCACGCTGAGCTTTCCGCGCCGGACGAAGAGGTCCCGGATACGGACAAGCCTCGTGGAGCGCCGGGTTTGTTCGGTCATGCCGCTCACCTCACTCTTGGAGATTACTTCCGGAGAAGCTCGCCGCCACTCTAGCGTCTGATCGCGACAAAACGTGTCGCGTTACGGGGTGGTGGGTATCTCGTTTGTGAATTTTCCGCCTACCGTCCGGTAAAGTAAAGCTCCCCCGCACCGCACCATGACCCGAGTCCGCGAGGGAAAGAGGACGAAAGCCTCTGACTCGCCTACGATCAGTGCAACCATGCCGAACACCCACGACTTCGGGCCGCTCGTCCACATCTCCGCCGAGGCGATCGGGAAACCGGGGCAGCGCCGCTTCCGCCTGCGCGCCCTCAACAGCGCCAGCGAATGCGCGATCCTCTGGCTTGAGAAGGAACAGCTTGCCGCACTTGGCGAGGCCATCGAGAGCGTGCTCGGCGCCGAGGAGTATGTGCACCAGCCGCTGGCGCCGGACGATGCCGAACCGGAACCCGTGTTTCCTCTCCGGGCCACCGTGGAAATCCAGCTCGCGCAGCTCTCCATGGGTGTGAACAGCGAGTCCCGGCGCATCGTCCTCATCGCCGCGGATGGCCCCCAGGGCGAGGATGAGACCCGTGGCGTGACGATGGAGTTCGACTACCACAAGGGCCATGAACTGCGGACCCAGATCACGGGGGTGGTCGCGGCGGGCCGGCCGCCATGCCCGCTCTGCACAGCCCCGATGGACCCAGCCGGACATGTATGCGTGAAGAAGAACGGCCACCAGCCGCACTAAGGGACGGCCAGCGTTGGCGTGGCTGCGGGCGTTGCCGGGGTGGCGGCCGGTGCGGTGTCTGAACGCCCGGGGGTGCGGCCCGGCACGGGCGTGCTCGACGCGGCTCCGCCCGAGGCCGTCGGGGAAGCCGTGCCCGGTGGAGCGGATGGCGGGGCAGCTCCGGGCGCGAGCCCGTCCTCATCCGGGACCGGAGGCGCCGGCGGCGGTTCATAAGGCGGCAACGGGAGGAGATCCGCCGCGGATTCGCTCACGACGACCTTGCTCTGGCGGTCGATGACCTCGATGAAGATTGGGCCGCGCTCAAACGCGACTTCCTGACCCCGGCTGTCGAAGAAGCGCGTCCGAGCCTCCCGCGAGGCCTTCCGCCAGACCCCCTCGATGGCGCGGCCCCCGGTGAAGACCGTCGCCGGCCCTTCGCCGACCTGCTGCAGCAACACGTGGCCCGATTCGTCCACCACCTCCCCGGGGACAAGCATCACGATGATGGTGATGAACTGGAGTTGGCGTCCGGTAGCGGCATCGAGGTGGGGGCCGCCAAACGCCGAGCGGCCGTAGGCCGCGGCCGCGGCATCCCACTTCCACTGCACCATTTGCCAGCTGGAGCGGGTGCCCTGGAAGTCGACCTCGATACCCTCGGCGCGCTTCCCCCCCAGGGCCGGGTCGCCGGGATCACGGAACTTCCAGGACTCCACGACCGGCGGCTCCTTCAAGCCGAGGCTCGCCGCCGCCTCGTAGAGCTTCGCGGTCGAGGTTACGAGGTTGTAGGGCACGGCCCGCTCGCTGTCGCGGTAATAGGCCGGGCTCGACCCCGTGACGAAGGCGTCAAGGTCCCGCACTCCCCACTCGAAGATCTGGCCGGTGGCGTTGGCTTCGTTCCAGGTGGTCGCCCCGCCGGCGTGGGCGTAGAGCGCACCCAGTTCCAGCGCCCAGACGACGAACGGCGTCCGGGCCGAGCGCACCGGGGAGACCTCATCCGCATCGTGGCGCCAGTACACGGCCATCAGGCGGGTGATCCCGCCCTCCACGAAGGCTTCGTACACGAGGTCGGCGGCGGCGAGCCCGGTGTGCGGATAGGCGTTCACCGTGTTGTCGATCATGATCGCGAGCGGCGGGAGTCCCTTGCGCGCCTCCCACTCGGCGGCGGACATGGGCGCGCCGTCGAGAATCCCGGCAAATTCGATTGGCCCGGGAGTCGCGCGCGGGGAAGCGGTCGCGGTAGGGGAAGCGCCAGCCGGGGTGGGACTCGCAGCACCCGGAGCAGCATTCGAGGCACGGGGCTCCGAGCCGTCTCGCCCCATCCCCAGGACGAAAGCCGCGACGAAGCCCGCAACCAGGGCAAGCCCAATGCCGCCCACCAGCCACTTCCGCCGCAAGACATCCGCAGCGCCGTCCATGCGCCGATGCTACGGAGCGCCCCGCACGCGGGCAATGGTCCGAGGGCCCAACGCTTGCGGCGTTCACCCCCCACGCGCGACAGTAGGCAATCATGAAACGTATCGGGATCCTGACCAGCGGCGGCGATGGACCGGGGATGAACGCGGCGATCCGCGCCGCGGTGCGCATGGCATCGTCGCGGGGGGCGACCGTGGCCGGCTACATCGACGGCTTCACCGGCTTCGTCGAGGCAAATTTCGTCGAGCTCGACGACCGGGCCGTCGGCAACATCATCCAGCGTGGCGGCACGATCATCGGGACGTCGCGCTGCAAGGCATTCCTCGATGCCGGTGTGCGCCGGGATGCGGTGGGCCAGATGCGGGATGACGGCATCGAAGGGCTCATCGTCGTCGGTGGCGATGGGAGTTTCCGGGGGGCACTCGCGCTCCAGGATGAGCTGGCTGTCCCTGTTGCCGGCGTCCCGGGGACCATCGACAACGACGTGTGGGGTACGGACGAGACCATCGGCTTCGACACGGCGGTCAACACGGCGCTGCTGGCGATCGACCAGATCCGGGACACGAGCGTTTCCACGGGGATGATGTTCTTCGTCGAGGTGATGGGCCGGACAAGCGGAGCGATCGCGTTGCACACGGCGGTCGCCGGGGGCGCGGCGGGCGTGCTGGTGCCCGAGGCCGCCGACCAGATCGGCCAGCTGGTCAACCAGCTGCGGGCTTCGATCGCCCGTGGGAAGCGGAGCCACATTGTGGTGGTCGCCGAGGGCGACGAGGCCGGCGGCGCATTCTCCGTGGGCGAGGCAGTTGGGAAGGCGCTCGACCACCCGTATCGCGTGGCCGTGCTCGGGCACATTCAGCGCGGCGGACGGCCGACGATGCGTGACCGGCTTGTCGCTTCGGAGGCCGGCGCCATGGCAGCCGCCGCGCTCCTCGACGGGCGCACCGGGATGATGATCGGCCGCCAGGGCGGCCGGTCGGTGGAGGTGCCGCTGCTCGACGTCGTCAGCCACCAGCACCCCGAGCCGGACCTGGCCCTGCTGGCGCTTGCGCAACAGCTTTCCGGGTGACGGAACCGGGCTTTGTGCTCGTATGTTGCATACAACACCACGGAGCACACCCATGGCATTTCCACCGGAGGGCGCACCCGCGCCGGGATTCAGGCTCAAAGACCAGGACGGCGACGATGTCTCGCTGACCTCGCTGAACGGCCGATGGGCCGTCGTCTACTTCTACCCGAAGGACGACACCCCCGGCTGCACGAAGGAAGCCTGCAACTTCCGGGATAACCATGCCGCTATCGAAGCAGCCGGAGCGATCGTGCTCGGGATCAGCGGCGACAGCGCCGCCACCAACCAGAAGTTTGCCGCGAAACACTCCCTGCCCTTCCGGCTGCTGGTGGACAAGGATCACGCCGTGGCCCGTTCGTTCGGCGCCTGGGGCACGAAGAACATGTACGGGAAGCTGTACGAGGGGATAATTCGCTCGACGTTCGTCATCGACCCCGAGGGGCGGATCGCGAGGGTGTGGCCAAAGGTGAAACCGGACGCCCACGGCGCCGAGGTCCTTGACTGGCTGAAGGAACACGCCGGGTAGGACGGTTTTTCGTCGCCCCTAGCCCCAGCGAGCGGTAGGATGCGCGGGCAATCGGGAACGGGGAGAACCGCGATGAACTTGTTGCACGGAGAACGGATCGGCTGTGGGCGGCTCGGGGATGAGCCCCGGACGCTGCCACATGCGCTTCCCGGGGACCGCGCCGTTTGGCCGCGCGACCGCATGGTCGATGTGCTGCACATGAAGATCGACATCAGGCTTGACGTACCCGGCAAGCGCGTCTCGGGCACGGTGACCCACTCCGTGGCGCCGCTCAATGATGGCGTGCGTTACGTCGAGTTCGATGCGATTGGCATGGCCATCTCCAGCGTCACTGTTGCGAAAAAGCCCGCACCGTTCGACTACGATGGGGCCAAACTGCGCATTGACCTCGGAGAGGGCCGGAAGCGGGGCCACGAGGTCGCCATCGGGATCACCTACGAGGCGGCCCCGCGCATCGGCATGTACTTCATCGCCCCCGATGAGGCGTATCCGCACAAGCCCGTCCAGGTTTGGACGCAATGCCAGGATGAGGACACCCGCTATTGGCTGCCCTGTTTCGACCACCCGAGCGAGAAGGCGACATCCGAGATCATCGTGGCCGTACCCGGAGACTGGTATGCCCTCTCGAACGGCCGCCTGCTGCAGGACAAGAAGAACCGGGACGGGACGCGCACATTCCACTGGCATCAGGACCGGCCGCATTCGACCTACCTGCTAACCCTTGCCGCCGGCGAGCTCTCCCGGATCGATGCGACGCGCGATGGACTGACGATCGACTACTTCGTCGAGGAAAAGGACGCCGCCGATGCGGAGCGCACGTTCGCGAACACCCCGGCGATGGTCGCGCTGTTCGAAAAGCTCACCGGGATGAAGTACCCCTGGTCGAAATACAGCCAGGTGGTGGTGCGCGACTTCGTGTTCGGGGGCATGGAGAACACCAGCGCGACCACGATGACCGAGAACATCATCGTCGACCGGAAGGCGGCGGTGGACTTCACGAGCGACCCGCTCATCTCGCATGAGCTCGCGCACCAGTGGTTCGGCGACCTGCTGACCTGCCGCGACTGGGCGCACGGCTGGCTGAACGAGAGCTTCGCCACCTTCCTGGAGATGCTCTGGGACGAAGAGCACCTCGGCATCGATATGTACCGGCAAGGCGCGATCGAGAACACGGACCTCTACCTGGAGGAACGCTACCGGCGGCCGATCGTGACCAACGTCTTCAACGAGCCGATCGACCTGTTCGACCGCCACCTGTACGAAAAGGGCTCGGTCGTGTTGCACATGCTGCGCGGGCTGCTGGGCGACGACCAGTTCTTCCGCTCGATCCAGCGGTACGTGCGCGACAACCAGGAGCGGAGCGTCATCACCCAGGACCTCGCCAATGCCATCGCCGCCGAGACGGGGCGCAACCTGGACTGGTTCTTCGACCAGTGGGTCTACAAACCCGGACACCCCTCGTTCAAGGTGAGCTGGAGCTGGGACGAGGTATCGCGCCTGGCCACGGTGAACGTGAAGCAGACGCAGAAGACCGATGCCGGCACACCAATCTTCCGGGCGCCGCTGACCATCGACTTCCGCAAGGGGCGAGCAAAGCCGGTGGCCTTCCCGGTGGAGATCACGCAGGCCGACCACACCTTCATGTTCCCGCTGCCGGCGAAACCCGACCTCTGCCGGTTCGACCCGTACAACCGCGTGTTGAAGGAGATCGACTTCGAGAAGTCAGTGGGCGAACTGCGCCTGCAACTCCGCGACGATGATGACATTACCGGCCGCCAGTTCGCGGCGAAGGGCCTCGGTAAGAAGGGCGGCTTGGAAGCCGCCGCCGCGCTGGAAGCATCGGTGATGAGCGACCGGTTCTGGGCCGTGCAGGCTGCCTCGGCGAAGGCCCTGGGCGAGATCCGCACCACGGCCGCTCGCGATGCCCTGCTGCGCTGTCTCGCGGTCCGCCATCCGAAAGCGCGGCGCGGCGTGGTGGCGGCGCTGGGTCAGTTCAAGGGTGACCGCGACGTGCTCGACGCGCTCAGGCCACTGGCGAAGCGCGATCGCTCGTGGTTCGTGGAGGCCGAAGCGTGCCGGAGTGTGGGGAAGCTGCGCCTGCCCGGCTCGTTCGATGTTCTGGCGGCGAACTTCGACCGGCCATCGTTCCGGCAGGTCGTGCGTGTGGGCTGCATCGACGGCCTGGTCGAGCTGCGGGGCGAAGCAGGGCTAGAACTGCTGTCCAGAGCCGCCCGGTACGGCCAGCCGTTCCAGGGACGCCCGCCAGCCGTGGGCGCGATCGCCAGGCTGGGGCTGTTCTTCCCGGACCGGACGAAGACGCTGGGTGAGGAGATCGCCGGGTACCTCGAAGACCCGGACTTCCGCGTCCGGATCGCCGCGGCAAACGCCCTGAAAACGCTCAAGGACGACAGCCAGGTGCCCGCGCTCGAGAAGATGGCCGCCCGGGAACTCGACGGGCGCGGGGTGCGGATGGCGCGCGAGAACGCGCTCGCCCTGCGCAAGGGCGCCGCGACGGATGAAGAGGTGAAGAAGATTCGGGAGGAGTTCGAGAAAATCCGGGACGAAAACGCCAAACTGCGGGACCGGCTCGAAAAGCTCGAAATCACCCGGCAATAAGCCCGTAGAAGGCGGCGGCTAACACCGCACTTCGTATACTCCCGCCATGCAGTCTCCCTACGTCCTTGCCATCGACCAGGGAACCACCAGCTCGCGGGCGCTGGTCGTCAATGCCGCCGGCGAGATCGCGGGCATCGGCCAACAGGAATTCCCCCAGCACTACCCGCAACCGGGGTGGGTCGAACACGACCCGGAAGACATCTGGGAGTCGACGCTGGAGGCGATCACCATCGCGCTGGCGCAGGCGGCGCTCACGCCCGGCGACATGGCGGCCATCGGCCTGACGAACCAGCGGGAGACGATCGTCGTGTGGGACCGGCAGACGGGCCAGCCGCTCGCGAACGCCATCGTCTGGCAGGACCGGCGCACTGCCGGGATCTGCGAGGACCTGCGCAGCGCGGGCCACGAAGAAGCAGTGCGGAAAGCCACCGGGCTCAAGCTCGACCCGTACTTCTCGGGCGCCAAGCTCACCTGGTTGCTGCGCCACGATCCCGCCGTGCGGGATGCCGCCACTAGCGGACGACTGGCCGCCGGCACGGTCGATAGCTGGCTCATCTGGAAGCTGACTGGAGGTAAGCGGCACGCGACGGACTTCACCAACGCGAGCCGGACGCTGCTGTTCAACATCAACCGGGGGCGATGGGACGATGCGCTCTGCGGATTGTTCGGCGTGCCGCGGGAGATACTGCCTCCGGCGCAACCGTCCCGCTCGATGTTCGGGACCACCGACCAGGCCGTCTTCGGCGCGAAGGTGCCGATCACCGGGGTCGCCGGAGACCAGCAGGCAGCGCTCTTCGGTCAGGGTGGGTTTGTCCCCGGGGTAGCCAAGAACACATACGGGACGGGCTGCTTTCTGCTTTCCAACGCGGGCGGACGCCCGACCCGATCGGATGGCGGGTTGCTGACATCGATCGGTGGCGGGGCGGGCCCTGCGGGTCCGGAATACGTGGTCGAGGGTTCCGTGTTCATCGCCGGCGCGCTCGTGCAGTGGCTGCGCGACGAGATGGGCGTGATCGCCCGGGCGGAGGACATCGAGACGCTGGCAGCCACTGTCCCGGACAGCGGTGGAGTTTCCATCGTCCCAGCGTTCACCGGGCTGGGAGCCCCCGACTGGGACCCGCACGCCCGTGGAGCCATCCTCGGCATCACCCGGGGGACGACGAAGGCGCATATCGCGCGGGCGGCCCTCGAAGCGATCGCGCTCTCGAGTACCGAACTTATCGAGGTGATGAACGAGGCGCTGCCAGCGCCGATCGCCGAGCTACGGGTCGATGGCGGGGCATCGCGCAACGACCTGCTCATGCAGACCCAGGCCGACTTCGCGGGCATCCCGGTCCTGCGGCCGACGAGCACCGAAACGACGGCGCTTGGTGCGGCCTACATCGCCGGCCTTGAAGTCGGGATCTGGTCATCGCGGGAAGAAGTAGGCGAGCTGTGGCGGGCGGAACGGGTCTTCGAGCCGCGCATGGGCGCCGCCGAACGGCACCGCCACCTCCGCCAATGGCGGCGGGCGGTCGAGCGGACCCTGGGATGGGCGACCGAGTGACCCTCGACGAGGCGGCGGCCGGGCCCCCTCTCGATGTCGCCGTCATCGGCGGCGGAATCAACGGCTGCGCAATCGCCGAGGAGTCCGCCGCGCGCGGGTTGCGGGTGGCCTTGTTCGAGGCGACGGACTTCGGCTTCGGGACGACGTGGCGTTCGACCAAGCTCATCCACGGCGGCCTGCGCTACCTCGAACATGGCGATGTCAGGCTCGTGTTCGAATCACTGCGGGAGCGCGCATGGCTGCTGAAGACCCGCCCGTACCTCGTCACTCCCCAGCGCTTCCTGCTGCCGATGTTGCCGTGGACGCGGCGGCCCGCATGGCAGCTGCGCGCGGGCCTGGCAACGTACGACATGCTGGCCCTGTACCGGGGAGTGCCGTCACACCGGCGCCTGGGGCGCACCCGCCTGCGCGAGATTGCGCCCTACCTCCCCGACTCAGCGGAGGGCGGTTTCAGCTTCTTCGATGCGCGGGTCCACTCCCCCGAGCGCCTGGCGCTTGAGCTTGCCCTATCCGCGGAAAAATTGGGCGCAGCCATCTTCAACCACACCGAGGTGACGCATATCGCGACCTCGGGAGCCAGCATCACGGCCATCGAAGTGGTCTCGGACGGGCGGACCCACACCATCGCAACCCGCTCCGTCGTCAACGCCGCGGGCCCATGGGTAGATGCGGTGAACCGGCTCGAGGATGTCCCCGCGCCCGGACTGCTGGGCATCACCCGGGGAACGCACATCGTGGTCGAACTCGATAGCCCGCCGGGGCACAACGCAGTGTTCTCCACAGCCAGGAGCGATGGGCGCGTCTTCTTCGCTGTTCCCCAGGGCGACCTGCTCCTCATTGGGACCACCGACGAACGGTACGACGCAGACCCCTCAGCGATCCGGCCGGTGGATGAGGACATCGAGTACCTCGTCGCCGAGGCGCGGGAGCTGTTGCCCGGCTACGACATCACCCGCTCGCGCATCCGTTACGCCTACGCGGGCCTGCGGCCGCTCCAGAAGGTGAAGGGCGGGCCCGAAGCGGCGATCAGCCGCCGCCACGCCGTCCTCGACCACGCGAAGCTTGGCGGTGCAAGGGGAGTGCTCAGCGTGGTCGGGGGCAAGCTGAGCACATTCCGGCCACTTGCCGAAGAGGTCGTCGAGCGTCTGGACCCTCCCGGACGGCGAACCGAACACTCGACCGAGCCGCCCGCGGGCTGGCGCGAAGCGCTGCTCGCGAGCGGGTTGCCAAAGCAGAACCTGCGCCACCTGCGCATCTACGGCACGTCCATCGCCGATGTCCTTGCGCTCGGCACCGAGCCCCTCTGCGAGCACTCCGGCGCCATCGTGGGGGAAGTCCGGCACGTGGCCCGGGTGGAGCATGCAGCGACCCTCGGCGACATCATGCTCAGGCGTACGGGCATCTCCTGGGCGTCGTGCAGGGGGCTCTGCTGCCATCGCGACGTTGCATCAATTGCAGCTCAAGAGGCCGGGTGGTCCCCCGAAGAAACGGCCGCGCAGGTGAGGGCATTCGAAGAGGAAGTGGCCTATCATCTTCCTACGGAGAGCTCTCTTGCCGCAGACCCCCTCAGCACTTGATACGGTCGAAGTCGCGACGGCCCTGCGCGCGGCCGCGGCCCTGCTGCGTCGCAGCCACCACGCTGTCGCACTCGTTGGGGCGGGGCTTTCGGCAGAGAGCGGGATACCAACCTACCGTGGCTCCGGTGGAGTCTGGACCAAGTTCGGCGAACCCACGATCGACGGCTGGGACCTCTTTCAGGAGGACCCCGAGGCGTGGTGGAAACATGCGATCGAGCACAAGGTCGGTGGCTCGGAGTTCAGCGCGGCGATCGACCGGGCCGTCCCGAACCCCGGGCATTACGCCCTTGCCGACCTCGAACACATGGGACGGCTCGCGCACGTCATCACGCAGAACATCGACAACCTTCACCAGGTGGCGGGTTCGCGCCACGTCACCGAAATCCACGGCAACCGGTTCAAGGTGCGCTGCATGGAATGTGGCGCGCGCGACCGGCTGGAGACCATCGACCTTGATCGCCTGCCCCCGCTCTGTCCGGAATGCGGGGGCGTGTACAAGAACGACACGGTGATGTTTGGCGAGCCCATCCCGCGGGACGCGCTCGATGAGTGCTACCGCCAGGCGCTCGCGGCGGACCTGTTCCTGACCGTGGGGACGAGCGCGGTGGTCTATCCGGCCGCAGACTTCCCGGTGATGGCGAAACGCCGGGGCGCGCCGCTTATCGAGATCAACCCGGAAGAGACACCCTTGAGCGAAATCGCGGACGTGGTCATCCGCGCCCCGGCCGGGCTCGCGCTGCCGGCGCTGGTGGACCTGCTGCTGGTGCCTTAGGCCGCGCGCGGGAGTTCGTCGGGAGCGGCGGAGGCCTCGGCAGCCGCCACGTTGGTCCGCGTGCGCGCAGAGGCACGCAGAAAGACACGCTCATTCAGCCGTGCCAGGCTCGCGCCGGGCTTGTTATGGCACAAGGTGCCACGCACGGACCGCGAGCACGCGCCGAACGCCACGGCCGCGGCAAGACCATACCCGGCCAGCACGTCGGCCACCCAGTGCTCGCCGAGATAGACGACGGCGAACCCGATAGCGGCGGCCAGAATCCCGCTCAGTTTCGCCGCCCACCGCCCCCCGGGGACCCGGTACCAGAGAAAGAACGCAATAGTCAGCGGAATGCAGGCGTGGAGACTCGGGAACGCCGCGACGGCGTTCAAGTCATTTGGGGCGTAATCGATCCACCCATGCTCGAAAAGGTACCGCCGGACCGACGGGTCATCCATCCACGGGGGGACCACCGGCGCTAGCAGGAAAACGACATCGGCAATGAACCAGCAGGCGATGAGCCAGAGGAAGTACTCGACGAGCAGTTCGCGCCTCCTGACCGTCAGCACGAACCCGACGATGATCGGCCAGGCGAACCAGCCGAGGTGCAGAGCCGTCGCAATCCGCGCCACGAGCTGGCCGGGTTCCCCGTTCAGATTCGTCTGGAGCCACGCACTGGCCGAACTCCCGGCGAGGGTCCTCTCGAAGCCGAGGAGGCTCCGCCATGGCAACCACTCGTCACAGAAACTCCGCCCGAAAACGTGCAGGGCAAAGACGCCGAGGTAGGCGCCCCAGATCACGAACGGGGCAACGGCCAGCCCGAGCCGGAGGTGGAAGGGCTGCTCGATGGTGTACCCCATGGGGCGGCGTTGGCTACCGCTGCTCATCGGATTCTCCCCGGCAATCAGACGCTCGGCGCCGGAACGGCTTCAGCAGCGCCGTCGTTCTCCGGCCGGTGACAGCAACCGCGAGTTCTTGCATCCCATTGAGAGAATCGGCATGGGCCTGGGATATCGGCAGATGGCTGCCGGAAACAGAAGCGGAAGGGTCAACGCGGTGAACACGTGGTAACCGCCCTTTAGCGGCATCGGATGCCGTCGAAAGTGCTAGTAGCTACACCGGCAACGCTCCCGGTCCCGGGGACGGTGAAGGCGGAGGCCAACCCGAAACATCGGGGTCCGCCAGGTCCGCACTTGGGACAGCTGATTCACTTCAGCGGGAGGAACGGGACGAACCCGGCAAGGCGACACCACGGGGCACAAGCCCCAACCAGGAAGAGGTAGGAGAACCAACATGTCGAAGATCAAGAACTGGGCGATCACCAAGGTCGCGAAGCTCCAGACCATGCAGGATGAAGAAGGCCAGGGCCTCGCCGAATACGGCCTGATCCTCGCCCTCATCGCCGTTGTCTGCATCACCGCCCTGACGACCCTCGGCGGCGACCTCGAAGACATCCTTGGCCGCGTCTCGGGCGGCCTCACTGGGGCCAGCTAGCCCAGCCCCGGGAGCCTAGCCCGGCATTCAGCCCTGAAGGGGTGGGCGACCACGGTCACCCACCCCTTCATCGATCAGAGCGGCCGCACGCCGGCCAGAAAGCACCAGGCGACCATGGACGTGTCCTCAACGGGTAGCATGACGCCCCACATTGGGCCGCTCCGGCGGCTTCTTCACCGTTTCCGGCAGACCGAGGTTGGGCAGAGCCTCGTCGAGTTCTCGATGATCCTCCCGCTCTTCCTGGTGCTGCTCTTCGGCCTGGTCGATTTCGGCCGGGCGTTTTTCACGTGGCTGATGGTCACGAACGCGGCCCGGGAAGGCGCGCGCGTGGCGGCAGTCCAGTCCGATGCGACAACGATCGATGCGCGCATCTACGACAGCTTCTGCGACACGTACCCGAACGACTGCTCGCTGGATCCGACCAAGTTGACGATCGCCAAGACCAACGTCCAGGGCTCTCGCGGGTCGGCAGTTGCGGTCGACCTGACGTACGACTTCGAGTTCGTGACCCCGCTCGGCGGGATCCTGCGGCTCATCGGCGGAAGCGCGCTCGCGGCGCCGACGATCACCTCCCATTCATCGATGCGGCTGGAATAGCCGGTAGAAGGAGCAAGCGATGCTGCGGTCGCTGATTCGTAAGGTCACCCACCGAGAGGCTGGACAAGCATTGCCGCTGTTCGGCCTGTTTCTGTTCATCCTCTTCGGGTTCGTGGCGATGAGCATCGATGTCGGCCGCTACGTCTGGGCGCGCACCCAGATGCAGGCGGCGGTAGACGCGGCCGCCCTGGCGGCGGCCCAGAGCATGCCGAATCTTTCTGACGCCAACCTGAAGGCCGAAGAGTACTGGCTCGACAACAGCGGCTTCATCCGCAGCCAGGGCGAGAACGTACAGTTCTCGGTCGAGTACCCGCCCGGGAACAAGGCCATCCGGGTCTCCGGATCCGCGGACATCCCCACCTGGTTCGCACGCCTATTCGGCGTCGATCAGTGGCACGTGTCGGCATCAGGAGACGCCGAGTCGCAGGTGCTCGACATCGCGGTCGTGTTCGATATCTCGGGGTCGATGTGCTTCGATAGCTTCCGCCGAGTCGAGAGAAGCACGAGTTACCTGATGAGCCCAGGGAGGCTCACGCCCGCCGGGGGATACGCGTTCCCGCGGCTTGCAGCCAACATCAACTCAACGCAGACTACTATTCAGCTCAACGATGTGCGGATATTTACGAGCACGAGTGCATCGACCAATCGGAGCAACTTTGGGACTACGTTCAACAGCTCCACACCATACTGGCAACTAACGACCGGCGGAGGTGACCCTAACCTCCGTGCCGGAATCATCATGATCGACAACGAGCTAATGAAAATCACTGCGGTCAACGTGGCCACCAACACCCTCACTGTCACCCGCGGATACCAGAATCGAAATACAAGCACAGCCACCATGGCGACATCCCATTCTTCAAATTCAGAAGTCTGGGCCAATCGGACGGGTTATAGTAGCACCGGCGACTATTGCCAACTTGCGAGCTATTACACTCCGTCCACTTCTACCAACGGGCCAGCACAGCCATTTGACGCGTCAATTGATGCCGCGAAGTATTTCACGACGCTTTTCAACTCGGATTACGACAAGATCGGCGCCGCTCGGTACTCGTCGAACGGGCAGATTAGCTCGGGCCTGACTTCGAACTTCGCGACCGTGCGCTCCTCCCTGGACGCCATCCTGTGGCCATCGGGAAGCACGAACATCCCGCACGGCCTTGCCGTGGGGCGCCAGATTCTCGATGGAACCGGCAAACGGGCGAACGCCGTTCGGGTGCTGGTGCTGCTCACCGACGGCATCGCAAACACCTACTGCGGAGGCTCAACCTACAACTCCTCGAGCTACAATTCGACGTCGTGCAGCCAGGGAAGCGGGACAACACAGTCGGTAGCCCACGCCCTCGCTGAAGCGCAGCGGGCCGCAGATGGCGATATCATCATCTTCACCATTGGTCTTGGTTATGACGTGGATGCACCGTTCCTCGAGGACCTCGCGGACATCGGAGGCGGTGCATACTACTTCGCTCCGACGACGGCCCAGCTGGACGAGGCGTTCAGGGCGATCGCCGAGCAGACGCACATCGCCCTGGTCAGGTAGAACCACAGACCCCTCAACCCACCATCCCGCGCCCCCGGGGCCCATTGCAGGCCGCCCGGGGGCGCGGTTTCTTTCCACCAAGGGTTAACCCGGCCTGTAGTCCGGCGGTGCACCCGCCGATATTGCAAGGGGAGGAGTAGAACGTGAACCGATCTATTGCGGCAGCATCGAGTAGTTCCAATCGAAACCGCGGCGTGCTCCTGCTCGCCGCCGTGTTCGGCGTCCTCAGCGCTCTGCTGATGTTCGCATTCCTGAACAGCAAGGGTGGCGACGACGGTGTCCAGGAGGCCCTCGATTCGGGGGCGGGCGCCGAGACCGTCGTGGTGCTCACGAAGAACGTGAACGTCGGCGACAAGATCACCAGCGACATGCTGGGGACGAAGACCATCCCGGCGGCGGGCATTGTCGACGGGTACTTCAAGGATTCCGACATGTCCACCCTGGTGGGCAAGGTGGCCACCGCCCCAATGTACTCGGGCGAACAGGTCCTCGCGGCGAAGGTCACGACCTACGAAGGCCAGGACACAGCAACGTGGAAGGTGCCGGAAGGCATGCGCGGCCTTTCGCTGCAGGTACCCCACGAGGCGTGGATCGCAGCCGGGCTTCCCCAGCCAGGTGACCGCGTGGATGTCCTCGGCATTACCACCCTCATGAAAGTGGACCCGCTGACGGGTGAAGAAAAGCCCGACGTGATCGCCGGTTTCGTCGCCCAGGACGTCCTGGTCCTGGCCATCGCGCAGAGCGTCGTCCGTACGATCCCGAAGATCGATGCGGACGCAAAGACCAGTGGCGATGGGTCGTCCACAGGGACCGGCATCGAGCAATCCCAGGCGGTGAGCCCCGACCAGGAAGCCACAACCTACGAAAAGTCGATGTCGGTGACGCTCGCCCTCCCGCCAGACCTTGCGGCCAAGGTCGCCCTTCTCGACGCGATGAAGGACGAGACCGGGCAGTACCGCCTGCTCGTCCGTCAGAAGGGTGACACGGCGCCCGTGCAGGGTAAGCAGATCTACAGCTACGAGGACGTCTTCCCGGCGCGCTAGTCCAGCAGCACCAGGGAAATCACTACCGGCGTGGGTGACCTTCTGATGGGCCACCCACACCGAACTTACGCAAGGCCCCCGGTGGTCTCCGGGACGCAAGACGGTGGAGGAACAGACAATGGCACGGGTACCGCAATTGCTTGTGGTTGATCCCGACCGGGAGAGCTCGGCGGAACTGGCGAAGACGCTCCAGATGCTGGGGTTCCAGGTGCTGGCGACGGCCGGGTACGGTGTGGAGGCGTTCACCCTCTGCTTTCAGATGCGGCCGGACCTGGTCCTGATGCGCATCGAAGAGCCGCTTGTGCGGCCCGTGCAGACGCTGTCCCGCATCAATGACGGGCTGCCCGACCTCCCGATCGTCGTGTTCTCCACCGAGGCCAACATCCGCCTGATGCGCCAGTCGATGGTCGGCGGCGCCTCGGACTACCTTGTCGAACCGATGACGCCGGAGGATCTTGAGGCTTCGATCATGAAGGTCCTCGAGAAGAAGGAGCGCGAGGCGATGCGCCGGCGCGGCGAACTCGCCGATCCGGTGGCGCAGGGGACCATCATCACGGTCTTTGGCGCCAAGGGAGGTATTGGGAAGACCACCATCGCCTCGAACCTCGCCGTTGCGCTTGCCACCGAAGCGCACCAGACGGTCGCGCTGGTCGACATGGACACCCGCTTCGGCGACGTGGCGATCACGATGGACATTCCGGTCGAGCGATCGATTGCCGACCTCGCGCGCAACCTGGACAACGTCGACCGGAACACGCTGCGCGACTACCTCGTCCAGCATGACTCGGGCGTGCGCATCCTTCCGGCTCCGACCCGGCCGAGTGACTGGCGGAACCTGAGTTCGTCGCACATCCGCGATGTCGTGGACGTGCTTTCACAGACGCACGACTTCGTGATCCTCGATACCCCCGGGACGTTCAACGAAATCGTGGCCGCGGCGATCGAAGTGGGCACGATGATCCTGCTCATCACGACGCTAGACATGGCCAGCATCAAGGATACGGTCCTGGCGCTGGAGATGTTGCACGAGCGATTCGGGAATGACGACGAGCGCATCAAGGTGGTGCTGAACCGGGCCGGCACGGATACGGGCGTCCGGGAGAAGGACGTGGAGCGGACACTGGACACGGACCTGTGGTGGAAAATCCCCCAGGACAACGAAGTGGTGCGGGCTGCGCAGCTCGGCCGCCCGATCGTGTTGAGCCGCCCAAACAGCCGCGTCGCGGTGGAGATCAAGGACATCGCGCGGGCGCTCGCTGGCATCCGCCAGCGCGGCAAGGCAGGCAAGCGCAGCGGCGGCTCTGGACTGGGCGGCATCCTGCGGCTGCCGTTTAAGAAGAGTGCCTAGGAGAAGGACGGGGTGAACGACCATGTCGGATGAGCTTCGCGATCGACGAGCATCGGGCGATGAGAGCCGGCAGCCGTTTGGCTGGGCGGGCGCCCGGCGGCGCCTGGGGGGCCAGCCCGAGCCTGAGAAGGCTGGCGACCCGGTCCCCGGCGCAACGAGTGAGCCGCCTGCCCCTGGCCAGGCGCCAAAGCTCCGGCCTTCCGGTCAGCTCGGCGGGCAACCGGCGCAGGGGAAACGCTGGGGGGAGATCGAGTCCGTCACACCGCCTCCTCCGGGCCTCCCGGGGCAGCAGCGGATCAGTGCCCTGAGGGGAGCGAGCGGAGGAGCCCCCGCGCCGAACCAGGAGCGCACGGAGCCACAACCGCGCACCCTGCGCCCTGCCCCGCCGTCGGCACCTTCGGCCAACGCGCCAGGCGCCCAGCGCGATGCAGGCAATCCCGCGGCGGAAGCAGCGAAGATCCGCCTGCACGAACTTCTTATCGAAGAACTGGAACATGGCGCGCTCGAAGGGCTGGCGCCGGAACAACAGCGCGGCGCGGTGGTCAAGGCCGCGCGCGAGCTGATCGCCCAGGAGAACATCCAGCTCGGCGGCGCCAGCCGCGAGGAACTCCTCGATGCGGTTGCCGACGAGGTACTGGGCCTGGGGCCACTCGAACCACTCCTGCGCGACCCATCGGTCAGCGAAGTGATGGTCAACGACATCGACAAGATCTACTTCGAGCGCGAAGGGCGCATCTTCCGCAGCTCGGCGCGCTTCCGCGACAAGCAGCATGTGATGCGCATTATCGAGCGGATCGTGGCCCCGCTCGGCCGCCGTATTGACGAGTCCAGCCCGATGGTGGATGCGCGCCTGCCGGACGGCTCCCGCGTGAACATCACCATCCCGCCGGCTTCGCCGAAGGCGCCCAGCATCACCATCCGGAAGTTCCGCGCCGACAAGATGCGGATGGCAGACCTGGTGGCGGTGGGGGCGCT
>CAZRUZ010000023.1:0-22849 GCA_964603275.1 uncultured Anaerolineaceae bacterium
ACCCCCACCTGCCTGTACACTCTTTCCCTACACGACGCTCTTCCGATCTGGCGGCATAGCCGAGGTCCGCGCTGTAGGCGACCCGCTTCAGCCGGGGCGGCCCGGCGAGGACGGCTGCTTCGAAGGCATGGCCAGTGGAGTCCAGCGCATCCAGGTCGTCCGGGTGCGGGCCGACGGTCGCGTCGAGGTAGCGGGCCGAATCGCGGACCGTCCGGGCCATCGGGCCCATCGTGCTGAACGGCCCCCACGTTGGGGCGTGGATCGATGCACGCGGGATCCGCCCCGCCGTCGGCTTGATGCCGTAGCAGCCCGTCAGCGAGGCGGGGATGCGGATCGACCCGCCACCGTCGCTCGCCGAACAGAGCGGCACCATCCCCGCGGCCACCGCGCTCGAGCTCCCGCCGCTCGAACCACCGGGCGTCTTCGTTGGGTCCCATGGGTTGCGCGTCGGCCCCCAGAGCTGGTTCTCGGTGAAGCCCTTGTAGCCGAACTCCGGCGTGTTCGTCTTCCCCACCACGACCGCGCCAGCCGCCTTCAACCGCGAAACCGACACGCCATCGCGGTCGGCGATGCGTCCTTCGTGCGCCCGCGACCCCTCCGTGAAGAGCATGCCCTTCACTGGTTCGAGGTCCTTGATGCCGATCGGCACCCCGGCGAGCAGGCCCGGGTCATCGCCCCGCGCGATCGCGGCGTCCACTGCCTCGGCCTGGGTGCGCGCCATTTCGGGGTACACGGCGATAAAGGCGTTGAGCGCCGGGTTCTGTCGATCGATCCGGGCGAGCGCGGCATCGAGCACTTCGCGCGCCGAGAAGCGTTTCGCGCGGACGCCATCGGCAATCTGCCAGGCGCTCAAGAGTTCGGACATCGGGGCCTCCGGGAATGTGACTGCGGGGCGGAGTATAGAGCAGCGATCGCCCGGCTGGCGGCCGCTTCGGCGCCACCCCGGGCGTGTACGATCCGGGGACGCCTGTCTCCGGCAACTGAAGGACAGACCACATGATCCAGATCAAGCGCGTCTACGAACCCCCGGCTCCATCCGACGGTCACCGCATCCTCGTCGAGCGGCTCTGGCCTCGCGGGGTACGCCGGGAAGACCTCCGGATGGACGCCTGGGCGAAGGACGCCGCGCCCAGCGCCGGACTCCGCAAATGGTTCGCCCATGACCCGGAAAAGTGGGAGGAGTTTCAGCGCCGTTACCGCGCTGAACTCGATGCGGCCCCCGAGGCCTGGGCCCCGCTCATCACCGCCGCGAAGCATGCCACCCTCACACTCCTCTTCAGCGCACGCGACCCCGAACGCAACAGCGCCCTCCTCCTGCGCGAGTACCTGCTCGAACACCTGGCGCCCTGATCCCCGCCGTCACCCGCCTTAACCGGAACCCCCGGGGCTCTTGCCACGTCCTGTAGGATGACGGGTGATACCCGGCGAGAGGGTTGGAGAAATGGCACAACGGATCGGGACCTGGTGGCTTGCACTGGCTGCCCTGGCGATTTTCCTGGGGCTCACTGCTGGGACGGCAACGGCTGCCGCGACACGGACGTGGACCGGCGCCGGGACCACCGCCAACTGGTCCGAGGCGGCAAACTGGGACACCGGCGTCCCCGTTGCCGGCGATACGCTCGTCTTCCCGCCCGGAGCATCGAAAAAGACCAACACCAACAACCTGGCCGCCGGCACCGCCTTTGCTATCGTGAAGTTCACCGGCGGCGGCTACCACCTCCAGGGCAACGCCTTCGATGTAACCGCTGAACTCCGGAACGAAGGCCCCTCCGGCGAAACGAATATCGTCGAGAACGCGGTCGGTGGCGCCGGAGCCGTCGCCCAGGTCTCAGGCCGGATGGCACTCATGGGAGCCAACAGCTTCGGGGGCCAGGCACTGGTCACCGGCGGCGCCCTGCTGGTCATGAATGATAGCGGCCTTGGCTCATCCGCGGATTCGACCATCGTGTCGGACGGCGCCGCCCTCCAGCTCGCGGGCTCGATCGATATCGGGGCCGAGCCGGTCCTGATCACCGGGGCCGGGCCGTCCGGCGATGGCGTGCTCCAGTCGCTCAGCGGGATCAACAGCGCCGACCTCGTGACCGTCAATGCCGCGACAACGATTGGCGTCGCCGAGTCGGTCCTCATCCTTGGCGCCATTAACCAGTTCGCTCCCGGCGCCAGCCTGCACCTCATCGGTGGCGGCAAACTCCAGGTCGATGGCGCCGGAACCTTCACCGGGCCAGTGACAGCCGCCGAGGGCAACCTCACGTGGAACGGGGCCACCCCCGGCGCGGCCGCGGTCGCGCCCTCCGGCTGGCTCCGCGGCATCGGTAGCGTGGGGAGTATCAGCGTCTCCGGCGGGCTGGTCTGGCCGGGGTCCGGCACCGCGCCCGGCATCCTCACCTCGGCCGGTCACGCCACCTTCAGCGGCGGGCGCTTCCGCGCCGACCTCGATGGGCCGCTGGTGGGGACCGGGTACGGCCAGCTTCTCGTGGCTGGCCCCGTTTCGCTGGGGCAGAACGTCACCCTGCTGGAGCTCGAACTGGGCTACACCCCCCTCGTCGGCCAGTCGTTCACGATCATCAAGACCACGGTTGCGGGCGCCATTTCGGGCACGTTCGCCGGTCTACCCGAAGGCGCCGAGTTCAGCTCCGGCGGCCTCACCTTCGGCATCTCCTACAAGGGTCCCGATGGCGCCGGGAACGATGTCGTGATCACCGTCCTGCGCCAGGCCAACGCCGACCTCTCCGCCGCCCTGAGCGTCCAGCCCACAACGGTCGCTCCCGGGGGGCTCCTCAGTTACACCGCGACGGTCACCAACGCCGGGCCCGACCCGGCGACCTCTCCCAACATGACCATGGGCATCCCCGGCGGCACCACCTTCGAATCGGTCTCCGCCCCGCCCGGCTGGGTCTGCGTCGAGCCCTCGGGCCCGCCGCCGGTCAGCGTCCGTTGCACCGGGACTCCGCTCGCCGCCGGCGCCTCGGCCAGCATGACCGTGGTCGTCAGCGTCAATGCCGGCGCGAGCGGCCCGATCTCCGCCACCGTGGGCGCGTTCTCCCAGACCAACGATGCCAGCAGTGGCGATAACGCCGCCACCATCCTGACCCCGGTGGGCGCCGCCGACCCACGTCCCTTCAAGGTGCGGCTGCCCGGTGTCGCTTCGGACTGACCGGGCTGCAACCGGTTAGCCGCCACCGCCGCTCGCGATGCCCGGGAGCGTCCGCCTGAAGGGCCGCGGGTCCGCCCCCGAGACCTGTTTCGTGATCGCAACCCCGTTGTTGGCGAGGTCGGGGTCCGTCCCTTCGTAGTCGATCGCCGTGCCGAAGGTGACCGATTGGCCGGCCACCGCCGCAACCGTGAAGGTGCCCACGAATACGTGGTCGATCCCCGCCGCCATCTTGTCCCGGGAACAGACGATGGGACCGGCCACGCCAACCGCCGGCGGCGTGCACTGCCACCCCGGGGCGACGGTGACGGAGACGAACGTCAGCTGCGCGCCACCGCTGAGGACCAGCCCAACTTCATAGGCGGCGCCGGGCCCGTTGTTCCTCGCGAGGTACGTGATGCTGACCTGGGCGCCAGCCGCCAGGACCTCCGGGACCGGGCTGACCGAGGCCGTCAGGTCAGGGTTCGTCAATTCGATCCGGGTAATCGTCAGGTCGTTCCCGTTGCCGCCCAGGTAGTTCGCCTCGAAAACGTGCGAACCCGCGACCGCCAGCTGCTCGTGACCCGTGGAAAACGAGCCCGAAATGGCACTGGGGCCGTCGTTCTGGATGAGCACCACAGACGTCCCAACCGGCACGTCGCCCGCGCCCGTCACCATGAGCGGCGGGGTCCCTGTCATCTCGACCGTGCCGAGCACCTGGAGGGTCGCCTTGCTGTTGACCGTGTCGACGGTGAATTCCACCTGCCCGGTCTGATCGACCTGCAGGTCGCCATTGATCGTGAGCATGCCGGCCCCGAGCACACCTGGCGCCAGGATGCCGGTGTGGACGGTCACCGGTCCGCACGTCCCATTGCCAGAGAGCACGCCGCCATTTACCTCGATAGAACCCGGGAAGACGGACCGCAGCGAGAGAGTACCCTCCTGGAGATCGACGGAGCCGGCAAACGTGCTGGTCCCCTCGATCTCCAACAGGTGATTGCCCGTCTTGGTGACGGTATGGCCCGCCCCGCTCTGCTTGAGGCCATTGGTGAGCCGCAGGATGTTGCCATTCGCATGGATGGTCGTGTCATCGGCCACAGTGACGTTGCCGAGGTGATGGATGCCCATCTCGTGGGAGAGGGCGCCGCCGCCGTCTTCATCGCCCGGCCCATGGAGCTCGATGGGTTCCTGGAGAAAGTCCGCGGCAATACGGAGCGTGCCGCCGTCGTGGACGATGGTTCCCTGCTGCGATCCACCGAGGCTCTCATCCCTGGTGACCTCGAGGATGCCGTCCTCGACATGGACCTTCCCGCTGAAGGTGTTGACCCCACTCAGGATCACCCTTCCTCCCCCGAGCTTGTGGATGGTGGCCGGGCCGGAGACCCCCGTCGAGAGCTCCACCGTCGCGCCATATTCCGCCGAGAAACTGGCCTCGCCGGCCACAGTCTGGATGAGGCCGTCCCAGGAAGAGCCATCGCGGCCGAAGAGCTCCGGGTTCCCGGGCCCGCCAATAGTCAGGGCGTTCGCGATCTTGACGTTGAGGCCGAGGTGGATGCCCCCGCTGCTCAGGGTCACGGCCGCCGTGTTCTGGCCAAAAGCGGAATCGCTGCCTGCCACGATTCCGCCGCCCTGGACAAGCGTCGCGCCAAAGTGGAAGTTGTCACCGTTCAGGTACAGCCCGCCGCTGGTGACCGTGATCCCGCCCGCCCCGGCAATCCGGAGGTCGACCGTGTTCGGCAGCCCACCGGGGCCTTGATGGATGAGTCCATCCGCCAGGCTTAACCGGTTGCCAGAGATCGTGTAGCCACCGCCGATGAAGGTGATCCGGTGGAAGCCGGTCCCTTCGGGGTAGTCGTTCACGTTGATCATGCGCGAGGCCCCAAATGGGAACAGCAGGCTATCGCCGGGGTTCGGCGCGCCGGTATCCCAGTTGGCCGGGTTGGTCCAGAGGTCGTTGGCGCCGGCGCCGGTCCACGCTCGCGCTGGCGGGTCGGCAGCGCCGGACGGCCGCGCCGGTCCGGCAACGGCGATCAGGCCAAAAGCAACTGCAACGGCACACCAGCGGACCCCCGCCTCGAGGCGCCTTCGGGACTGCATCATCGGTTCCCCCTTGCCGGTCCCCGCAGACAGGTCACGGGACCGCTCTCATCATCGGCTATGGTGATGGCGCCGGTACTATACTGCGTTGTCCGGAGAGAACAAGGGATCGCGGGCGGGCGCTACAGGCCATCCCCGGCTAGCCCGGGAAGCGCCCGCCGGTAGGGCATCTGGCCCGGCGCCGAGACCGCAACCGCCGCATCAATCGCGTTGTTGGAATCGTCCGGGTCATCCGACTCGTGCTCGATCGTTGCGCTGAAATGCACCACCGCCCCCGCCGCCGCGGTGACCGAGAAGACCACCGCGAACTCCTCGACCACTCCCGCGGGCAACATGGCCCGGGTGCACGTGATTTCGCCCGGCGCGCCGACGACCGGGGTCTGACAGCCCCAGCCTGCGGGGGCGGTAAGCGAGACGAAGGCAAGGCCAGCACCGACCGTGATGGTGACCTCGGGGCTGGTGGCCGAGTCAGGCCCGGCATTGCTGGCGCGGAAGAGCAGCGGCACTTTCCCGCCCGAGGGAGCGCCCTGGGGAGTACTCATCAGGTGAAGCGAAGCGTCCGCGGAATCAGGCGGTAAGGGCGAGAGGACGACATCGTTTGCCGGCTCGGGGCCACCGGCGTAGGTGATGAGGAAGAAGGTGGAATCGCCGACGATCAGGTCGGAGCCCTCCTCGCGGAAGGCGAACTCGCCGTCAATCGGTGCCGGTCCCGTGTTCTGGATGAGGGTGACGGCTCCGCCCGGCGGGACATCGCCCTGGCCATCGATCCACAGGCTGGGGCTATCGAGCGACACGAGGCCCGTGACGCGCAGCGCCGTATGGGAGTCCCCAGCATCGATGGTGAAGTGAACGCTACCCTCGGGACCGGCTGCGAAGTCACCTTCGACGGTAAGGACGCCGGTCTCCTGGATGCCCGGCGTCAGCCACCCGCTGAGGAGGCGGACCGGACCGGTGCTTCCATCGCCGAACAGGTCGCCACCGTCGATGTCCACGGCGGCGAGCAAGTCGCCGCGGACCGAAAGCCAGCCTTCGCGCACGGTGATTTTGCCGCCAAAATCCCCCTCGCCCTCAACCTCAAGCGTCCCGCCGCCAATCTGCGTGACCTCGAGGTTTTCTCCCGCTTCCTGGATGCCGTTCGTCAGCCGCAGGACACCCATGGCGACGTTGATCGTCGCATCCTCATCCACCAGGAGGTTCCCCATGTCGTTGATCCCGGCGATGTTTCGCAGGGCGCCAAGCCCATCGTGGCCGGCCCCGCTGATGATGATCGGCTCGGCAACGAGGGCTTCGTCGAATTCGAGCGTGCCGCCGTCAACAATGGTCGACCCTAGCGGACTGCCAAGCGCCTCCGGACGGGTGACTGCGAGGACGCCTTCGGAAACCTTCAGGTTGCCCGAGAAGATGTTCTCGCCCGAAAGCACCACCGCGCCCGGGCCGGTCTTGAGGATCAGCGACGGGCCGGAAATCGGCCTGGTGAGGGAGAGGGTGGCGCCTGGCCCAGCGTTGAGGGTCGTTGGACCGGCGATCGTGATCGGCGCGCGCCATTCGGACGACCCTTCGGTGGTGAGCACCGGAGCGGTCGGACCGCCGATGACTAGGGGGTTATGGACGGTCACACCATCAGCGAGGGAGACCGCTCCAGCCATGACATCGACGATCGCGTTGAACTGCCCGAAGGCGGTGGCATGGCCGGCGTGGACGACGCCGCCGGTGACCGACGTAGTGCCGTGGTACTTGTTCGCGGCCATGAACTCGATCGTTCCCGCCATGCAGTTCACGCCCCCCTCGCCCCAGATCTCCAGGTTGACGGTGTTACCGGCACCAACCTCGACAAAGCTGGTGAGGCCGGCCGAGAGGCTGACGTGGTTGCCGTTGAGGGTGTAGCCCGACCCCTGGAACAGGATGTCCTTGAAGGCGGTCCCATCGGGGTAGTCGTTGGTGTTGGTCTTGCGGGCCGCGACGACCGGGAAGATAAGACGGTCGCCCGGTGCTGGCGCGCCGGGGTTCCAGTTCGCGTGGTTGGTCCAGTTCGAGTTGGCGCCGGCGCCGGTCCACGTGCGCGTTACCGGGCCAGCCGCGGCGGCATCGCGGCCCACGAGGGTGACGAGTGCAGCGGCGAGCACGGCAAAAGCGAGCATGCGGCGCGTAGCCTTCGCCACGCGCAGATCAGCGTGGGACATAGGACACCCTCCCCTTCGGGTTATCGGCCGCGGGGAGGGTGCCCTGAAGCCGCGCCTACTGGTGGCGCGTGGAAATCCCGCCGTCCACCGGGATAACCGTCCCGGTGATGTACGCGCTCGCCTTCGAAGAAAGGAAGATCGCCGTGCCCGCCATGTCGTCCGGTTCGCCGATCCGGCCAAGCGGGTTCGAAGCGCGGATGCCCTCGCCAAAGCGCCGCAGCGTCTCCGCCATCATCTTGCTCTCGAACGGCCCCGGCGCGATCGCGTTCACCGTGATCTTCTGCGCCGCCAGCGTGTGGGCGAGATGCCGCGTGAGCTGGTGGACCGCCGCCTTGCTCGAGGAGTAGGCGAAGGTGTCCATCGCCGGCGCCTGCAACCCGTCGATCGACCCGATATTGATGACGCGGGCAGGGTCGGCCGCCGTGGCCGCCGCCTCGAGCTGCGGGATGAGGAAGCGGGTGAGGTGGAAGACCCCCTTCACGTTCAGGTTCATCACCTTGTCGAACGCGTCATCGGGGTATTCAGCCATCGGCGCGCCCCAGGTCGCGCCCGCGTTGTTGACGAGGATGTGGAGCTTCGGTTCGCGCTTCGCGACTTCGCCGGCGAGGAAGCGGCAGCCCGCCTCCGTGCCCAGGTCCGCCGGGATGGAAATGCACTCGCCCCACTGGGAGAGCTCCGCCGCGGCCGCATCGCAGACGTCGGCCTTGCGTGAGGAGATGTACGTCTTTGCCCCGGCTTCGACGAAGCCGCGAGCGATCATCAAGCCGATGCCGCGCGATCCACCCGTGACGAGAGCGACCTTTCCGGAGATGTCAAAGAGGTTGGGCATGGTGTGCCTCCCGGCGTGAAGTTCAGTGTGGCCGGATCATAGCCGAATTCCCACCTGGAGGCATCAGAGGAATCTACATTCAGGTGCAATTTACCCATTGAATGGTCAGATTTCACCCACTGCGTGGGAAATCTGCACGGACTCCCAGCGCCAGAGCGCGTCAATTGGCATCGCCCACAGGCGATCCCCGGCGGGCAGCGTCTGCTGCCCGCTGTAGAGCACCACCCCCCGCGCGAACCGCTCGCCGAGGCGGTCGCGCAGGAACGCCAGCCCGCGCGTGTCGTGCCGGTCAAGGCGCGCCGCCGACTTCACCTCAATCCCGGCCACCCTCCCGTCGCGCTGCTCGAGGACGATATCCACCTCGTCCCCCTTGTGCGTGCGCAGGAACCAGACCGACGGCTGCCCCTCATTCCAGGACGCCTGGCGCCGCACTTCGCCGAGGACGAACGCTTCCAGCAACGGCCCCGCGATCTCCGGCTGGCGGGCAGCCCGCTCCTCCGTCGCCCCGGTGAGGTACGCCGTCAGGCCGCTGTCCGAAAGGTAGAGCTTCGGACTGCGGGCCAGCCGCGTCGTCAGGTTCGCCGACCATGGACGGAGCGGCTCAAGCAGGTAGAGGGCCTCCAGAATCGCCAGGTAGCGCGACAGTGTCGTGTTCGCCAGCCCCGCATCGCGCGAGAGGTCGAGCACGTTCGCCAGCCCCGCCGTACGCGCCGCCAGCAGCCGCAACAGCCCCGGGATCGCCGCCGTGTGGTCGATCGCCGCGATGTCTCGCAGGTCGCGCTGGATGAGCGTCGTCAGGTACGACCCGAACCAGCGCGCACGCCGCCCCGGGCCGGCTCGCCCCACGACCTCCGGATAGCCGCCGGTCACCGCGCGGCGCAGGTAGCCGTCACGGTTCAGGTCAGAGGGGCCGAGGGCCGGGTCAGGACCATCGAACAGCGCATCGATGAACCCCTCGCGCACCCCGCCAATCTCGCCCTGCGAAAGCGTCGCCAGCGGCACCACCTCCACCCGCCCGGCCAGCGACTCAGAAACGCGCGGCAACGCCAGGAAGTTGGCCGATCCGGTGAGCAAGAAGCGCCCGGGGCGCGGGTCCGCATCCACATCTCGCTTGATCGCGTTGAAAAGCTCGGGCAGCCGTTGCGCCTCATCGATGATCAACCGCTCATCACGGGCCTGGGCGACGAAGGCCATCGGGTCGGCCCGCGCCTGGTCGAACACGGCCGCGTCATCGAGGGTCAGGTAGCGCCCGCCGAGGCTCGCCCCGAGGGCCTGCGCCAGGGTGGACTTTCCACACTGGCGCGGCCCGGCAAGGAACACCACCCGCGTGTCTTCGAGGGCGGCACGGACACTTGCCTCGGCATGTCTGGGCCACATCGTGGTGCAATTTTACCATTGAGTGGTCACATTTCAACCACTCCGTGGGAAATCTGCACAAGAACTTCCCGCCCCTTCAGCTTCGCCAGGCGCGCTCAATCGTGCCGCCGCCAAGCACCTCGTCGCCCGCGTACAACGCCATCGCCTGCCCAGGGGTCAGTGCGCGCTGCCGCCGCGCGAACCGCACGACCGCCCGCCCGGGCGCCACCTCCGTGAGCACGGCTTCGGCCGGCTCGGCGCGGTAACGCGCCTTCGCCTCGATCCGCATACCATCCCGCGGCGCCACTCCAGCAACCCAACTCACTCCCGCCACTTCGACCGTATCGGCGAACAATTCCTCCTCGGGGCCGATGGTCACGATATTGCGCCCCGCATCGATCGCCGTGACGAAGCGCGGCTCGCCCAGCGCCACCCCCAGGCCCTTCCGCTGCCCCACCGTGAAGGCCGTGACACCCCGGTGCTCCCCGATGACCGCGCCCGAGACATCCCGCAGCTCGCCCGGCTCGGTCTCCACCCGCTGCTCCACGAACGCCCGGTAGTCGTTCCCCGGGACGAAGCAGATCTCCACGCTGTCGGGCTTCGCCGCCACATCGAGTCCCAGTCTGCCCGCGTGGGCGCGCACCTCGTCTTTCTTCAAACCGCCAATCGGCAGCAGCGTCTTCGCCAGCTGCTCCTGTCCGAGCATGTACAGCACGTACGACTGGTCCTTTGCCGGGTCGCTGCCACGCAGCAGCCGGTACCGGCCGCCGGCCATGGGCGGCCGCTCGACTCGCGCATAGTGCCCGGTCGCGATGTACTCCGCCTCCAGCGCCGGGAGCCGGTCGATCAGCGCCCGGTACTTCAGGTGCTCGTTGCAGCGGATGCACGGGTTCGGCGTCCGGCCCGCCGCGTACTCGGCCACGAACGGGTCCACGACGTGCGCGCGAAACTCTTCCTCGAAGTTCATCACGTAGTGGCGGATGCCGAGCTGCCCCGCCACCCGGCGCGCATCGTCAATGTCCTCGATGCTGCAGCACTGCTGGTGTCCGCTGAACTCGCCCTGGCGCTCCTCGGTCCAGAGCCGCATCGTCACGCCCACCACCTCGTACCCCTGCTCGAGCAGGAGCGCGGCGGCGACCGACGAGTCGACGCCGCCCGACATGCCAACGACAGCGCGAGGGGGCTTCACGGGCTGTGGTACCATTCCTTTCGGCCCGCTGTGAACGGGCAAGGAGAGCGCTTTCTGGATTCGGAAACCCTGGCGCAACGGGCCGTCGACGTCCTTTCGGACCGCAAGGCACTCGACATCGCACTGATCGACATCTCGAAGAACGCCACCTTCACTGACTACTTTGTCATTGCGACGGCCCAGTCGCCACTCCAGTTCAACGCGCTCGCCGACTACCTCGAACGCGAGCTTGGACCAGAAGGGGTCGAGCTGCGCCACCGCGAAGGCACGCCCGACAGCGGCTGGCTCCTCCTCGATTTCGGTGACCTCATCGTCCACATCTTCTCGCCCGAACAGCGCCAGTACTACCGCCTCGAAGACCTCTGGGGCCGGACCAGCACGGTCGTCCGCTTCGCCGACTGATCCGCCGGGGGCGCCCCCGGCCCCGTCACCTCGCCACCATCCCGTTCCATTGGCATGATGAAGCCCGCCACCCGCCCGGCCGTAATCCAGCTCCCCGGAGGTACCGCCCTGCGCCGCACCAGCATCCTCGTTACCGCCCTGGCAGCCTTCGCGGCACTCTCCGCCTGTTCTCCATCGGACTCATCCGGCTCGCCCCCCGCCAGCGCCACGACCGGAGTCACTTCAGCCGCGGCCACCCCCACATCAACCGCACCCCCGGCGGTCACCGGGACACCACCTGCGCCCACCACGTCCGCCGCGGCCTGCCGCCCCACCGCCACCACGCTCGCGGCAGGCGAAACGACCCGGCTCTCACTCGTGTCCGGCGGAATCGAACGCAGCTACCTCCTCTACGTCCCACCCGGTTACGACGGGACAGCACCCATCCCCCTGGTCCTCAATTTCCACGGGCTCGGCAGCAACGGCGCCGAACAACACCTCTATTCCCGCCTGGTCCCCCTCGCCGAACGCGAGCGCTTCCTCGTCGCCAGCCCCGATGGCATCAACCGCGCCTGGCTCACCAACCCGGGGGTCAACGACATCACCTTCACCCGTGACCTCGCCGCCGAAATCGCCCGCCTGACCTGCGTCGATGAGGGCCGCGTCTACGCCACGGGGATGTCCAACGGCGGCTTCATGTCCGCCGCCCTCGCCTGTTTCGCCGGCGACCTCGTCGCTGCCGTCGCCCCCGTGGCCGGTCTCACCGGGGCGAACCGCCTTTGCGGCGACCCCGTCCCATTCATCGAATTCCACGGAACCGTCGACCAGGTCGTCCCCTACGAGGGCGGCATCCTCGGGCCGACCGGCGGTGGTTTCGAGGGCGTGCCCACCCTGATGGACACCTGGGCCGAGTTCAACGGCTGCGGCGCCACCCCCGTCGAACGCAAGGTCTCGGACTCGGTCGTCTTCCGCGAGTTCCAGGACTGCGATGTCCCGACCGGCCATTACGTCGTCGCCGGGGGTGGGCATACGTGGCCGGGAGCGATCAACCTCGGCGGCCGCCTCGGTGAGACCACCCGCGAGATCTCCGCGGCCGAAATCGCCTGGGAGTTCTTCAAGGCCAACCCGCGTTAGGCGCCGGTGGAGGGACGCGCGCTTTCACGCCCCTCCACTCAGCGATCCCCGGTTACTTCAGCGCGGCCACCCGCTTCCGGTGCCGGACCTCGAGCATGGCCAGCGCGCTACCGCCCAACAGCAGGCCGAAGATGCCCAGCAGGCCCATCGGGCGCGTGCCCCGGTCGGGCAGGCTATCGCCCGTGCGCGGCACGATCGGCGTCGGCTGCGGGCCCGGCGTGCGTTCACCCGCCAGGTTTTCCTCCGGCGGGACCGGCGTCAGCGTCGGCGTCGAGGTCGGCTTGGGGGGCGTCGAGGTCGGCTCTGGTGTCGGCGTCGAGGTGGGCTCCGGGGTGGGCGTCTCCGAGGGTATCTCCGGCGTGCCGGTCGACGTTGCCGTCGGCGTGGCCGTCGTTGGCGTTGCTGTCGGCGGCGGCGTGGTCGGCGTGGCCGTCGGCGAAGGCGACGGTGAAACCGAAGGCGACGGCGACGGCGACGGCGACGGCGACGGCGAAGGTGATGGTGATGGTGACGGCGAAGGTGAGGG
This sequence comes from uncultured Anaerolineaceae bacterium, assembly GCA_964603275.1. Taxonomy (GTDB): domain Bacteria; phylum Chloroflexota; class Dehalococcoidia; order Tepidiformales; family Tepidiformaceae; genus Amarobacter. The sequence goes on from CAZRUZ010000023.1 coordinate 12,823, forward strand.
CGAGGGCGAGGGCGAGGGCGAAGGTGATGGCGACGGCGAAGGTGAGGGTGAGGGTGAAGGTGACGGCGATGGCGATGGCGATGGCGTCGGCGACGTGTTGTAACAGAAGTCGACGTGGCTGATCGCCGCGTACTTGCCCGAGGCGTTCTCCGGAGCGTGCAGGCCGAAGTCCGAGGTGCCCGCCGGCACGTAGTGGTAGAGGTTGGCGCCACTGCCGCCTTTCACGATGACCAGGTCGATCGCGACCGACGACATCCAGTCGACCAGCACCCCGTCCTGGCTGCGGATCTGCACGGTGACGCCCGCATCCTGCGGCCCGGCAGTCACTTCGGTCGGAAAGCCGTTCTGGCTGCCCGTCGTCCACGTGAACGTGAGGTAGCCGGGGTAGCCACCGGTCGGGAACGAACCGCCCCAGCCGTCGATCTTGAAACCGTGAGCATAGCCCTTGGCCTGGCAGGTCGGATTCACCACGGTCGCCCCGACAGGCGTCCGCAGCGCGAGGGCGGTGATGACCGCGCCCGCGACCATCACGAACGCCAGGAGACTGATCAGCAAACGATGATGATGGGGCGAGTGTTTCCACAACGAGAGAGACATGAAACGGGTCCATCCAGGTTGAGAATCCGGGGCGCCCTTGCGCACGGCGCACCCGGCCCTGGCCCCATTTCCAGCGCCGGGAAGAAAGCTCCCCATGGTAAGAATCGGCAGAAAACGCACGGGATACGGTGGGGGTAAACCCTGATCTCCCTCGAATTCCGGTACCCCGCACACCGTCACCAACGGCCAGCCACCCGCCGCCACATGCAGCGAGCGCTCGTTCTCAGGCGATCATGGTCAATCCAGCGGGAAGTCCCAGGCGCCCCGGTACACGTGCCCGATCGAACTGCTGGCAATGGTGACCACCGCCTCGGCCGGGATGCGGCCCGCCACGTCGATCGCCGAACGGTTCGCGTTGACTTCGTAACCGGCCGTCTTGGCGAAACTCGTCGAACCGTGCACCTCGGGAAGCTCCTGCCCATCAACAGCCACCGACACCCGCGAGCCCGGGTGCGACGCCACCACGGTTGCGCCCGCGTCCACGTTGACCAGCTGGATGGTGGTGGTGCCGTTGCTGTTCTCCACTGCGGTCACGGTGAACCGTTCGCCGCCTGCCGTTGCCTCGACGCCGGCCGCGAGTGCCCCACCGGTCGTAGTAAGCGAGAACGGCTCTTGTGATGAACGGAAGAAGGGGCCAGCCCGGAACACGGCTCCGGGCTGCACCTGGTCAGATTGATAGACCGCGGCCTGGGTTGCCGCCGGGAGGCCCGGCACTCTTCCCAGGTCTCCGCCAACACTGCCCGCCGTGCCGTACTCGCGAGGAAGGACGAACGAACCATCGGGGTTGACGATCCGCGGGATGCCAAGCATGTCGCCGAAGCCCCCGCTGCCGTCCACACTGACCCGGTAGTACACGACGAGATCCCCGCTCCCGGCCCGCTCCACCCGGTACAACTCCACGGTGAAGCCGTTCCGCGTCGTCGCCGCGCCGGGTCCCGCCGCTGGCTGTGCACCCTGCGAAATTGGGAGGTGAGCAGCCACGGCCGAACCGTCAGGCTCACCGGCGACGTCTCCATCCGCTCGGAACAGAAGCCAAACCGGCACAACCATGGCGAGGATGGTAAAAGTGGCGAAAGCCATCGTGAGAGACCGGCCCCGCTGCCTGGGTCGGAACTGCGGTAGGCCAGCCCGGGCAAGAACTGCCGGAGTCGGATCAGGGATCTTCACGCTCATGGGTCGCTCCTGTGTTCCGCCTATAGCCCCGTGGCATGGAGGTTAGCCGGATCGCGCCCTCCCCGTTCACCGCCTTTACCCATCGCCGGTCCCTCCGCGGGATGCCAACCCCGGCGCCCAGGCCCTCATCGTGTTCCACGGCGTCACCGGCCACGCGCACGGCTGGGATAGCTTCGCGTCCGCCATGCGGGCCAGCTACCACGTTGCGCCTTCTGCGGTGAGGAAGACCTCCTTCACAGGGTGACGCATCGCCGCGCCGGATTAGCTGGTCGAAGCACCGGGTAACACGTTCGTGTCCCGAACCATCAAGATGGCGGTGCCAGGCGAACGGTAGTGACAGGCGCCGACCGAAACGGTTAACCTCTCGGGGATCATCGAAGAGGAGACGGAACGTATTCGATGCGGGATCTCAATCTCCCTCCACGGCTTGCGCAGATCGTCCCATTGCTTGCTGCCGGCCTTACCAATACCGAAATCGCTGACCGGCTTGTCGTGACCAGTCATACGGCTGAGAAGTACGTGAGCGAGTTGAAAGAGCGGTGCGGCGCCCGTGACAGGGTTGACCTCGTCCTGCGCTGCAGAGCTGAACTCGGGGAGGCAGCTCCCCGGTTGCCCCAGGAACCCGCCGCTTCGGCCGTCCCGGCCAACCGGCTCCGCTCCACCGCGGGAAGAGACAGCCACACGGGCGGACGATTCATGAAGAGAAAGTACGCATTTGCAGTTGCTGCGGTCCTGGGTGCGTGTGCCGCGTTGGTGGTGGGAATTGGCGTCATCGTTCGTCCCGCCGACGGCGGCTTCCTGGTGCCGGCAGGTGAAGCCGAGCGGTTAGGTGGCGGAGAACTGCAGCAGGCCGCGCTTTCCGATGGCCGGGTGACGCAGGCCGAGTATTCTGAGGCGTATCAGCGCATGTTCGATTGCTTCGATGACGCGGGCATCCCATACGTTGTCTCCACTGACTGGCGGGGAGCACCGCAGTACTCGGCTGGGCCGTTTAACTCGAAGGCGGCATTGGATGCTGCCAAGCAGGTCACCGATGGCTGCTACGCCGAGCACCTACGGGGGGCGGAGGTCGCGCGGGCCGTGGCGGACAGGTAATCGCTTCGGTTCACTTGACGAACCGTGTGCCAAACACGGCCACCTAGAAGCACGGATAACTAGGGGAGCCCCTTCCAAACACGTTTGGGGAAGGGGCTCCCCTAGCGGCCCCGGCTGCGCCTACGTACGGTCTGTTCACACAACGTTCTCGGTTCTTACTGGGGACGCTGTAGAACAGGAGGCCAGGCCACATGAGGGCTAGGATTGTTAGGACCAGGGAGCGGCTCGCGCTCCCATCCGCGCTCATCGTTGCGGCCCTGCTCGCGGTCACAATGGGTGCTCTGGCACTGGCCGACGAAGGGACGGCCCCTGTCCCCGCGGGTGAGGCCGAGAGATTGGGGGGCGGCGCGCAGCAACAAGTCGCGCTCGGCGACGGGTCGGTGACCCAGGCCGAATACGCGGCAGCGTTCCAGCTGACGCTGACCTGTCTTGATGACGCGGGCATTACGTATGTCGTGTCCAGCGATTCGCAGGGAATTCCACGCTACAGCGCGGGTCCGTTCGCTTCGAAGGCTGACCTGGATGCCGCGAAGCCGTCTCTCGATGGCTGTTACGTTGAACACTTGCGCGGCATCGATGTCGCTCGAGCCGCCGCGAGCCGCTAAGGGGTTCGAAGGAGCAGGCACCAACAGGGGGATGGCCGCGAGCCATCCCCCACCAGGAGTGGTCGCGCTCGAACGAATCCGGTTGGTCGAGTCGATGTCCCAGGCGCAGCGATAAACGTGGCCGGCGGAGCTGCTGCTGATGGTCCCGGTACCGCCGTGTGGGATGCGCCCGACAATGAGGATGGCCGGGAGATCACTGACCGTCCCCAGAATCCCGTTGCCACCCCCCACGCCCGCGTATAGTCCGGGCGTACCATCTCCCCGGAGTTCCCGCCCGCATGGCCCTGCCCCCACCTATCGACCAGTCCGCCCTCCTCGGCGGCCTCCGCTTCCACTACCGCGAGTGGCCCAACCCCGGCGCCCAGGCCCTCATCGTGCTCCACGGCGTCACCGGCCACGCGCGCAGCTGGGATAGCTTCGCGGCCGCCATGCAGCCCGGCTACCACGTCTACGCCCTCGACCAGCGCGGCCACGGCCTCTCGGATTGGGCCGATGACTACAGCGCCGAGGCCATGTCCGGGGACATCGACCGCTTCGCCCGCGCGCTCGGCCTCGACCGGTTCGCGCTCCTCGGCCTCTCCATGGGCGGCCGCAACGCCTATCACTACGCCGCCACCCACCCCGCGAGCGTCGAACGCCTCGTGATCGTCGATATCGGCCCCGAGATCCACGCGGCCGGCGCCACCCGGATCACCACCAGCGTGCGCGCCTCCGACGTCTTCGCCAGCCCCGATGAGGCCGTTGCCCGGGCCAGCCGCGCCAGCCCCAACGCCGACCCCGCCGAGCTCGACCACCGCGTCCGCAACAACCTGCTGCTCCTCGATGACGGCACCTGGACCTTCCGCTATGACCGCGGCCTCCGCACCGGCGAGCGCCAGCTCCCCCGCGCGGATCCCGAGACGGCCTGGGCGATGCTCGCGAAGATCACCGCGCCCACGCTCCTCATCCGGGGCGAAGTGAGCGACGTGCTCGCCCCCGAGACGGCCGAACGCATGGTCCGCACCATCCCCGATTGCCGTTTTGCGGTCGTCCCGGGCTCGGGTCACGGCATCCCGCTCGAACGCCCAAAGGGCTTCCTCGAAGCGGTCCGCACGTTCCTTTAGCCCGCCATAGGCCAGCAGGCGCGATCCCTCTTCGCCTCATGGCGGCGACAATAGCCCCGTGATCGCCGCCGACCTCGCCAGCGTCTCCCGCATCCACGGCGGCCGCACCATCTTCCGCGGCCTCTCCTGGTCTCTCCAGGACGGCGAGAAGATCGGCCTCGTCGGGCCCAGCGGCTGGGGAAAGTCGACCCTCCTGCGCGTCCTCGCCGGTATCGATACCCCCGATGCCGGCGCCGTGACCTTCCGCCGCGGGTTGCGCGTGGCCTACCTGCCCCAGGAGTACACCGGCCAGTCCGGCCGCGGCGCCTTCGATGAGCTGCTCGCGGCCAGCGGCGATGCCGCCGCGATCGAGGCTGAACTGGCCGAAGCCGAACAGCAGATGGCCGACCCCGCCGTCCTCGACGACCCCGACGCCTTCGACCGCGTGCTCCACCGTCACGCGGACCTGCTCGAACGGTTCGAGCAGGCCGGCGGCGGCGCCATCCGCAACCGCGCCGAGGCGCTCCTCCGCTCACTCGGCTTCGATGAGGACGCCTGGGACCGCCCCATGGAGCTCCTTTCGGGCGGCCAGCGCAAGCTCATCGGCATCGCCCGCTGCCTGCTGAGCGAGCCCGGCCTGCTCCTCCTCGATGAGCCCGACAACCACCTCGACCTCGAACGCAAGGCCATGCTCGAACGGGTCATCCGCGGTTTCGATGGCTGCGTCGTCGTCGTCTCCCACGACCGCTACCTCCTCGACGAGACCGTCAACGTCATCTGCGAACTCGACTACTCCCGCGAAGCCGGCGTGGTCCTCCGACGCTGGGAAGGCAACTACACCTCGTACGTCACCCAGCGGGAGCTGGCACTGCTCAGACAGCAGCAGGATTACGTCGCTCAACAGAAAGAGGTCCAGCGCCTCGAGGCCGCGATCGCCCGCTTCAAGCTCTGGGCTTCGATCGTCATCGACGAACGCCACATCAAGCAGGCCCGCAACAAGCAGCGCCAGATCGACGCGATGGACAAAGTCGAGCGGCCGGTACTCGAACGGCGCAAGATGTCGCTCAACTTCCGCCCCGCGAACCGCGGCGGCGCGAAGGCGGTCGAGCTGCGCCACCTGGAGAAGTCCTTCGGCGAAAAGGTCATCCTCATCGATGCGGACGCCACGATCATGAACGGTGAGCGCATCGGCATCGTGGGCCCCAACGGCGCGGGGAAGTCCGTGCTGCTCAAGCTCATCCTCGGCCAGATCTCGGTCGATGCCGGCGAGGTCTGGACCGGGCCGAGCATACGCACCGGCTACTACTCCCAGGAGCACGAGACGCTGGACTTCAACCAGACACCCATCGAGGCCCTGCGCGAGGTGAAGCCGATGTACGAAGGTGAAGCCGTCGCCCAGCTCCAGCGCTTCCTCCTCCCGTACGAGTCCACCAGCCAGCGCATCGCCACCCTCAGCGGCGGCGAAAAGAGCCGCGTCCAACTCGCCCGGCTCATGCAGCTCGGCGCCAACTGCCTGGTCCTCGATGAGCCGACCAACAACCTCGATATCCCCGCGGCCGAGGTGCTCGAAGAGGCGCTCGAGAAGTTCCAGGGCGCCGTCATCGCCGTCTCCCACGACCGCTACCTGCTCGACCGCCTGGCCGACCGCATTTTCGAGGTGCAGGATGGCGAGCTGCGCATCTTCGAAGGCGGCTACAGCGACTACGTGAGGGCCAAAGCCCAGCCTCCGCCGGCCCCGGAGCCCCCGCCGAAGCGCCGGCGGTAGACGCCGGCGGTCCCGGTCTGGCCAGGCTCCTCCTACGCGCGCCTCACGCCGATGCTGACCCTCGTCCCTTCCAGGTCATGGACGGCGCGGTGGGCATCGGCCGGGGGCTCGCCAGCGGCCAGCTCCGTGCTGAGCGTCTCCGCGCGGATGTATTCGCCCTGGGAGGCGAGCACGCGGGCCACATCACCATCTCCAGAGACCCAGGTGCTGATCCGGTCCGCCAGGTCGAACCCGGCCTCGCGGCGCATGTCCTGGATGCGGCGGACCAGCTCGCGCGCGAGTCCCTCGTCCGCGAGCTCAGGCGTGATCGCCGTGGTCACCGCGACCGTGTACCCGGCCTCCTGCGCGGCCGCGAAGCCCTCGGCGTCCTGGGCCTGAAGCAGGATGTCCTCCGGCTCCAGCTCCTTCCCGGCGACGTTCACGTTGCGCCCGCGACGGACTGCCTCGGCGACCTCGGTGGGGGCGATTGCCGCGAGGCCCGCGCGGATGGCCGCAACCTCCGCCCCATACTTCTTCCCCAGCACCGGCAGGTTCGGCTTCACGTCGTAGCTGACCACGGCGGTCTCATCCTCGAGCAGGTCGAGTGCCTTCGCGTTGAGCTCCTCGAGCACAAGGTTGGCATTCTTCCGCAGCGATTCGGCCTCCTCGGCGGTGCGCGGCTTCGCAAGCACACGCGCCACGGGCTGGCGCACCTTGATCTGCGCCTTCGCCCGCGCCGCCCGGCCGAGCGAGCACACGCGCTTCACCAGCTGGGTCTCGGCATTCAGCGATTCGTCGATGAGCGCGGCCTCGGCCTCCGGCCACATCGCCAGGTGGACGCTCATCGGCGCATCAGCGTCGACCGAGCGCACCAGGTTCTGCCACAGCTCCTCGGCCACAAACGGCGTGAACGGCGCAATCAGCTTCGTGACCGTCGTCAGAGCGGTGTAGAGCGTGTCGTATGCGCTCTGCTTGTCGGCGTCGCCCTCGCTGGCGCCGCGCCAGAAGCGCCGCCGGCTGCGCCGCACGTACCAGTTCGAAAGGTCGTCCACGAACGCCTCGATGGCGCGGGCAGCATCGGTCGGGTCGTACTCCTCGAGTTCCTCCGTGACCTTGATGACGAGCGCGTTCAGCTCGCTTAACAGCCAGCGGTCGATCTCCGCCGCCGGTTTCGGGCCGCCCGGAGAGGGCCGGTAGCCGTCGATGTTCGCGTAACTCACGAAGAACGAGTACGTGTTCCAGAGCGTGAGGAGAAAGCGCCGCAGCCCTTCTTCAACCAGCCCCGCACTGAACCGGCGCGATGAGCCCGCCGGGCTTGCGGCATACATGTACCAGCGCGTCGCATCCGCGCCGTGGGCATCGAGGACGCTCCAGGGCTCCACCGTGTTGCCCCGGCTCTTCGACATCTTGTTGCCCTTCTCGTCATTGATGTGGCCAAGGCAGATGACGTTCCGGTACGCAATGCCGTCCGGCACCGATTCCGTCGCCTTCAGCATCGTCGCTTCGGCGTGGAGCGTGTAGAACCAGCCGCGCGTCTGGTCTATCGCCTCGCAGATGAAGTCGGCCGGGAAGTGCCTGAGGAACTCGTCCTCGTTTTCGAACGGGTAGTGCCACTGGGCGTAGGGCATCGCGCCGCTATCGAACCAGGCGTCCGCCACCTCGGGCACCCGCCGGGCGCTGCCGCCGCATTCCTCGCAGCGCAGCAGGATCTCGTCGATGTGCGGCCGGTGGAAGTCGTCCAGCGCCTCCGCCTTCGCGCGGTCGATCGCCTGTTCCACGATCTCGGCCTTCGAACCGCAGCACATGGCATGGCCGCAGTCCTCGCACTTCCAGAAGGGCAGCGGCGTGCCCCAGTAGCGCTCCCGGCTGAAGGCCCAATCGATGTTGTTTTCCAGCCAGTTGCCGAAGCGCCCGGCCTTGATGTGCTCGGGGTACCAGTTGATCCGGCCATTCCCATCGAGCAGCGACTCTTTCTGCCGCGTGGTGCGGATGTACCAGCTCGGCTTGGCGTAGTAGAGCAGGGGCGTGCTGCAGCGCCAGCAGAACGGGTACGTGTGCTTGATGGTGCTCTTCTTCAGCAGCAGGCCACGCTCTTCCAGGTCCTTCTCGATGTCGCGGTCGGCCTGCTTGGCGAACTTCCCGGCCCCCGGCAGCCCTTCGCCAACCTGCCCGCGCAGGTCGACCGGCTGAAGGAAGAGGAGGCCATGGTCCTTCCCACACTGGAAGTCCTCCGCACCGAAGGCCGGGGCCGTGTGCACGATCCCCGAGCCATCATCGAGCGAGACATAGTCCGCGGAGATCACCTTGCGCAGCCCCGCGGCCGGCTCGCCGGGATCGAGCTTGCGCAGGTGCCCATCGGCGCCGAAGCGCATCACCTGGTGGCCCAGCTCCTCCGGGCGGTAGAGCGGCTCGTACTCCATCCCGACCAGGAACGTCCCCGGGATCACCATCAGCGCCTGCACCGCCTCGCCGAAGACCTTCTCGGCCAGCGCCTCGGCCACCACCAGCAGGTCATCGCCGCGCTGGTAGATGCCGTAGCGGGCATCCTCGTTCACCGCCAGGGCGGTGTTCCCCGGCAGCGTCCATGGCGTGGTGGTCCAGGCCACGATTGCCATCCGGTCGTTGAACCCCATCCCCCTCGGGTGCCCCCGCTTGAAGAGCGCCTCATCCTTCACGCGGAACTTCACGAACACGCTCGGGTCAGGCGTGTCATCCTGGTAGCCGAGCGAAACCTCGTGGTCGCTCAGGCTCGTCCCACAGCGCGGGCAGTGCGGAGTGACGCGGTGGTCCTGGTACACCAGCCCGTGGTCCCACATCTGCTTGAAGATCCACCAGCACGTCTCGATGTAGCCGTTGTCGTAGGTTACGTAGGGGTTCTCATAGTCCGCCCAGAACGCGATCCGTTCGCTCAGCCGCGTCCACTCCTCCACGTAGCGCGAGACGGAGGCCTTGCACTTCTCGTTGAAGGCCGCGATCCCGTACTCCTCGATCTCCGGCTTCGACTTGAGCCCCAGCTCCTTCTCGATCTCCAGCTCCACCGGCAGGCCGTGCGTGTCCCAGCCGCCCTTCCGCGGCACACGGTAGCCGCGCATCGTCTTGTAGCGCGGCACCAGGTCCTTGAACACGCGCGAAAGGACGTGGTGGATGCCGGGCCGCGCGTTCGCCGTCGGCGGGCCTTCGTAGAAGATGAACAGCCGGTCCTCGGGGCGCTCGTCAATGCTCCGCCGGAAGATGGCATTCCGGTGCCAGAACGTGAGGATCTCCTCCTCCATCTTCGGGAAGCTGACGCGTGGATCGACTGGCTTGAACATGGGGTGCCCTCATGGAGTTGGCGGGACGTTTACGACCGGTGCGGGGCCGGTTGTCGTACCCTTTGGCGGATGGACGTTTGCTGCCCGGAACACGCACAAAAAAACGCGCGCGTCCCTCGCCTGGGGACGAGCGCGTACGCCCGCGGTACCACCCCGCTTCCCTTCCGAAGAAGGGCACTCATGGAGCGCCATCACGCCCCTGCCCCTGTTAACGGTGGGCCGCCGTCCGGGTCTACTTGGGGCAGCCTGCCCCGTTCGGCCGGAAGCTCGGGAGGGATCTTCACGCGGGCTTCCCGTGCCCCCTCGCACCAAACGGGGCTCGCTGAACGGGCGCTTGCGCGCTACTCGGCTCCGTCATCGCCGCTACCAGCCAGTAAACTCGCGTCCACGGCCACCTGTCAATGCTGAGCCGCCGGGCAT
>CAZRUZ010000024.1:0-22670 GCA_964603275.1 uncultured Anaerolineaceae bacterium
GTGGCGAAGCTGTACGTGCGGCGGACTATCGCTTCCAATTCGTCCAGAGTCAGGTCTTCGACGGCACACGCCGCCACGATCTGCTGGGCGAGCACATCGAGCGGGTTGCGCGGCACCTCGGTCTTCTCGATCAGGCCCGCGCGCATCCGGCCGGTCACAACCGCGCATTCAAGGAGGTCTCCCCGGTACTTGGGAAAGATACGGCCCGTGCTCGTCCCGCCGACCTGGTGGCCGGCGCGGCCAACCCGCTGGAGCCCGCGGGCGACCGACTTCGGCGACTCCACCTGGATGACGAGGTCAACCGCCCCCATATCGATGCCAAGCTCCATTGAGCTCGTGCAGACGAGCCCCGGCAGCATCCCGCTCTTCAGGCGCTCTTCCACCTCCAGCCGCTGCTCCCGGGAGATCGAGCCGTGGTGCGCGCGCAGGAGCTCCTCTCCGGCGAGTTCGTTGAGGCGCGCGGCCAGGCGCTCGGCGAGCCGGCGGTTGTTGACGAAGATCAGCGTCGAACGGTTTGCCCGCACCAGCTCCAGGAGCTCGGGGTACAGGGCCGGCCAGATCGAACTGCGCTGTTCAGGCCCCGGCTCCGGGGAGATTGACAAGAAGTCCGCCGGGCGGCTCATGTCCTCCACCGGCACAACCACCTTCAGGTCCAGTTCGCGGCGCGAGCCGGCGTCCGCGATCCGGACCGGGCGGTCTCCGGCCAGGTATTTCGCGACTTCCTCCAACGGGCGCTGGGTCGCCGAAAGCCCGATCCGCTGGAACGGGCGCCCCGTCAGGCGCTCGAGCCGTTCGAGCGAAAGCGCGAGGTGAGCGCCGCGCTTGGTCGCCGCCATCGTGTGGATCTCGTCGATGATCACCGTCTCGACCGAGGCGAGAGCATCCCGCGAGCGCGAAGTGAGCATGAGGTAGAGCGATTCGGGAGTGGTGATGAGGATATCCGGCGGGTCCTTCCGGATGTCCTCCCGCTCGCGTGACGGAGTGTCGCCGGTGCGGGTGGCAACCGTGATGTCCGGCGCGGGCAGGCCCTCTCGGGCGGCCGCGATGCGCAGCCCTGCTAACGGCGCGCGGAGGTTCCGTTCGATATCGTAGGACAGTGCCTTTAGCGGCGAGATATAGAGGACGGACACCCCGCCGCGGATGGGCCGGCCGCGTTTGTCTACCGGGAGCGGCGGGCGTGTTGCCAGCCGATCGAGTGCCCAGAGGAACGCCGCCAGGGTCTTTCCGGAGCCAGTAGGAGCAAGGAGGAGCGTGTGCTCGCGGCCGGCAATGGCGTCCCAGCCCAGTTCCTGCGCCGGTGTCGGCGCGGCGAACGTGTCGGCGAACCAGGCGCGCGCGGCGGGGCTGAAGTGCCGTAGCGCCGAAACCGCGGTCGAGCGAGCCATCCCGGTATTCTGCCAGATCCGGGCCTATTTAGCACAAGTGTTCGATCAGGCCTCGGGCGCCGTCTTCCGCCTTCGCCGGGCGGGCGCGGGGGTGTAGAACCCCAGGTGGTGCCGCCGGACATCCTCTTCCGGATGGATCTCAACGCGGTAGATCGTCTGGTAGGGGATGAACACCTGCGTTGGGTGTTCGTGCTCGGGACTCGATGTCTGCAAGGCGACCCACGCATCGGAAAGCCCGCTGATCCCGTTCACGTAGTGCGTAAGCCCATCGACCGTGGTCAGCTCCACGATGGGCACCTCGCACTTGACCTGCTGGCAAAAGCCGGCGATCGACGGCGGCAGAATGTTCTCGAAGAAGTTGCGGTCGAATGGGATGCCGCTCGTACCGGCAGCCGGCTGGGGAGCTGGCGGGCCGGCCACGACACCAGGCGGGAGATAGATCACGCGTGATGGCTGGGTCATGGCACGAGGGTAAAGCCACCGCCGCACGGCCACAACTGACCTGATCGAACGCATAGACGAGGATTGCTGGTGTCGCTATGCTTTTTATAGTGCTGTCGGCCCCGGCGGGCTTGCGGCGCGTGTTCCACAACTCTCACCCGCCGTGGAGGCTCAACATGTCGATTGAATCCGAAGCGACCGTAACCCTGGTCAACATCACTGACCGCGCGGCCGAAAAGGCAAAGGCGCTGCTCGAATCCCGGGACCTCGCCGAGGGCGCCCTCCGCGTCTTCGTCGCCGGTGGCGGCTGCTCCGGCTACCAGTACGGCATGGCGCTTGCCCGCGCCTCCGAGGATGACGACATCGTCATCGAGAAGTCCGGCGTGCGGATCCTGGTCGATCCCGAGAGCGCTCAATACCTCCAGGGCGCCGAGATCGACTACATCGACGACGTCATGAAGAGCGGCTTCAGCATCTTCAACCCCAACGCCGTCAAGTCCTGCGCCTGTGGGTCCAGCTTCCAGACCGAAAACGGCGACGGCCAGCCGCGGGCCTGCTGCTAGGGTCCCCACCATCCTAAACAGCAAACGGGGTGGCCAGTTGGCCACCCCGTTTCGTTTGTGCGTGCGGCGCACCGCATTACATCAGGTTGCGCATCAGCTGCGTCTGGCTGGTGAGGAAGACCATCGAGGCGCGCGTTGCGGCGCGCAGGCGCCCGAACTCCGAGTCAGTCACCGCCATCTCATCGAACTTTTCGAGCTCCGCGAGCGAGTCGAACTCGGCGACGATCGAGACTCCGCTGGTGTGGCCGGTCATCGCCGACCAGACGCTGGTGTGCGCATCGATCCCGCGCTGCTTCTGGTAGTCCAGGGCCTGGGAGACGGAAAGCACGAATTCACGGTGGTGCCCCGGCTGTACTTCACCACTGAGCACGCGCATGTACTTGCGTGGCGCCGTGGCGTCCTCCGAAGTCATCAGTCCTTCGGAATGGTAGGCAAGCCGGTGGATGGAGACCTTCACTTCGTCATAGACCATGTGCGTGCGGACCGCCCTGCGGACCACGGCGAAGCGTGAATCCTCGGTCGCCATGTCGGTCCACTTCTCAAGCTCGTCGAGCGTGTTGAAGTCCGCCGCGATGACGACGCCGTTGTTCTGGCCGGTCATGGAGCCCCAGATTGCCGTCCTCGCGCGGATCCCTCTCCCCAGCTGGAATTCGTTCGCTTCGCGCATGGCAGTGAGGAAGTCCCGGGTCTTTCCCTGGGAAACGACACCAGCGAGGATTCGTCGGTACATCGGCAACTCCATGCAACGGGCCTCGCCGGCCCCATGCGGCGCTAGTCTAGCAGAACGCGCTTCTGGGGCCCCGGATCCGGGCTCGCCGGATATAATCCCGCGCATGCCTCTCTACGTGGCCTACCTGTCCTTCAAACCCGGGACTGGCGTGCTCCAGGGCCTCGCCGCCTTCGAACGGCGCAAATCATTCCAACATCCGCCGCAGGCAACGGTCCTTGGCGAATACTGGGTGAACGCTCCCGCGGGCATGCCCCAGGTCATCCTCGCCTGGGAGGCAGAGGACGAAGGCCCCGGCGATTACTACGAAGCGGCCTGGGGCGACATCTTCGAGATCACCATCTCGCTCGCATCCGAACCGGTGAGCGAAATCCCTGCCGACCTGCCCGGTAGCCTCAAGGATCGGTTGTAGCCGCCGTGGGGCCGGCCGGCCAGCGCTCCGGACCCCTGGGCCGGCGCATCATCATCATCGGCCCCAGTTGCTCCGGGAAGACCACCCTTGCCGGCGAACTCGCTCGCCGCCTCGATGCCTCCTTCGTCGAACTCGACGCCCTCTTTTGGAAGCCCGGGTGGACGGCCCCGCCCGATGACGAGTTCCGCGGGAAGCTCATCGAAGCTCACGGCGGCGAGACCTGGGTCAGCGCCGGGAACTACCTGCGCCACACCCGGGCGGTCACGTGGCCGTTGGCCGACACGATCATCTGGCTCGACTTCTCCCTGGTACTGACCACGCGCCGGGTGCTGGCACGCTCGTGGCGGCGCTGGCGGTCGCGCGAACTCCTGTGGGGGACCAACTACGAGCGCTTCTGGGACCAGTTGAAGGTCTGGAGCCCCGACGACTCGCTCATCGCCTACAACGTCCAGCGCCATCGGCGGAACCGCGAGCTGTTCGTGCAGGCGGGAGACGAAGCAAGAGCCGCGGGAAAACACTTCCTGCGGCTCCGTTCGCCTCGAGAGGTCGAGCGGCTGCTCCGGGATCTCGGCCCGGGGTAGCGCTCAGCGGCCCTTGAACTGCGGCTCGCGCCGCTCCGCAAACGATGACAGGCCTTCCTTGAAGTCGTCGCTCTGGAAGAGCGGCAGGAGCTGCAGGAAGATGTGGTCGACCGCGGCCTCGAAGGTCTCATCCTGGCCGAGCCGCATCATCCGCTTCGTCGCCTGCACGCTGAGCGGGGCATTGTTCGCGATCTGCGTCGCCCATTTCATCGCCTCGGTCATCAGCTGGTCATGCGGCACCACGCGGTTGACCAGGCCGAGGTCAAGCGAGCGTTGCGCATCGAGCACGTCGCCGAGGTAGGCGACCTCCGCAGCCTTGGCCCAGCCGATCAACCGGGGCAGGTACCAGCAGCCGCCGCTTTCGGGCAGCACGCCACGCTTGGCGAACACGGCGCCCAGTTTCGCGTTCTCACTGGCGATCCGGATGTCGCAGCCCAGGGCGAGGTCCATGCCGTATCCGGCCGCGGCGCCATTCAGCGCGCAGATGAGCGGCTTGTCCATCCGGTTGATCACGATCGGGGGTGAATTGTGCAGGTCGAAGAGCTGGTAGCCGCCGCGACCGGGCTGGATCGCCCCGTTGCCGCTGCCGCTGCCCTGGTCCTTCAGGTCGAGCCCGGCACAGAAGCCGCGGCCGGCCCCGGTCAGGACGACCACACGGATGTCCCGGTCGATGTTCGCAGCCTGCAGCGTCGAGGACAGCGCGCCAAGCATCGGGCCGCTGATCGCGTTCAGGCGGTCCGGGCGGTTCAACGTAATGGTGAGGATGTTGCCGGATTGTTCGACCAGCAGCTCTTCCGTCGGGGAAGCGGGGACCATCAACTACCTCCAGGCATCCAATCAGGGGATGCGCCCGGAGTGTTGCATCATAGGACTCACCCCGCAACCGGCCTTACCGCAGCAGGAACTCCCGCAGGGTCAGCCCGCTCGAATGCACCCGGGCGGCGACATCCTTCCCCACGAAACGGACGTGCCACGGCTCGTAGGCGTACCCCGTGATCTCTTCCTTGCCCTCGGGGTAACTGATGATGAAACCGTACTTCCACGAGTTTTCCGCAAGCCACCGGGCCTCCGGTGAACCGGTGAAGTCCTCGAGGAACCGGCCCCCTGCGCCGACATCGGCAGTGGTGCCCAGCTGGTGCTCACTGTGGCCCGGCCGGGCGCTCGTCCGGTCCGCCTGCTCCTTTCCGTACAACCCCACCCAGTAGTTGTAGGTCGCGGCCTGCGTGTCATAGCTCCGGTACGAGCTGTTGACGACCAGCTGGTGGCCCTCCTTGCGTGCCGCCGCGAACATCTCCTGCAGTGCCGCCAGGGCATCACCACGGAGGTACTGGGCCCCCTGGGCGGAGATATCTCCGGGGAGTTCGGTCAGGCCTGCCGGGATGCAGTCCGCGGGGAGCCGGTGCTCCTTGTCCAGGGGGACGAGGCTGTCGCCGCAGGCGACCACGGTCGACCCGTCCGGGCCGGGCGACGGTGTCGCCGTCCCGGTAGCGCCGGTTGTGCTGGCCGGTTCGGTCCCGCCACCGTCAACGGTCGATGCGCCCGGCTCAGTCGCCGCGGCTGTCGGAGATGGCCCGAACCCGGACGAACCTCCGGACCCGCCGCCCGAATCGCCGAAGCTATCAGCGGCAACGATAACGAAGACGATGACACTGACGGCGAGGGCCATCACGCCGCCCGTGAAGATCGGCTGCCACGAGCGGGAGCCCGCCTTCTGGCCAACGGTCTTCCTTGGTCGCGGGCGCGCCCGGGGCTCTGCCATCCGTCCAACCTTACCGCTCATCGGTGTTCCGGCCTAACCATCGGGGTCAGCCACCGGACACGCGCGGGTCGTGCCGGATGTCATCGAGAAAGGCCCGCACCAGCGCGCTGGTCACAGCCGGTTGCTCCAGCTGGAAGAAATGGCCCGCACCAGCGATCGGCTCCTGCCGCACGAACATCGTGCTATCGCGCAGCCAGGCCGGGTCGCCAAGCGGCGCGCCGGACCAGATCGCCATAAACGGCTTCCGGTCGGCCAGCCGGACAAGCTCACCGAACCGGGCCGCCACGTCTTCCAAGCCTTCGAGCATCCCGGCAGCCACATCCGGGGGACACGACATCATGACCTCGCCGTAGGCGCGCACGGCAGGCGTCGTTTCCTCGCCCCAGAAGCGCTCGACCATCCGGGCGGCCGGTTGCATCGAGCCCGCTTCGCGGATCCGCGCGGGCAGCGTCGGCTCGCGCCGTTCGGCAAATGCCGGGCCGATCGGGGAATCGCCAACCACCACCCCGAGCACCAGGTCCGGGTGCCGCTCGTTCAGGACCAGCGCGATCACACCCCCGAGGCTGTGCCCCACGATGACGGCCGGGCCAATGCCCAGGTCCGCGATGACCGCGGCAACATCATCCGCCGCGGTGGTGACATCGAACGGCGGTGTCGCGCCGGACTCCCCCCTCCCCCGGAGGTCGATGGCAACGCAGCGATGGTCACGGCTGAGGTCCTCCACCTGCGGCATCCACGCGCGCCGGTCGCAGGCAAAGCCGTGGACGAACACAAACGCCGGCGACCCCGTGCCCCGGTCATCGAATGACAGCCTGGCCCCGTTGACGGTCAGTTCCGCCACCGCATCACCCTGTGGTGCGGACGCTTCTTCCTGTGTGAGAGCCGGCCCGCCAGCCGGAGCGCCGATGTCCCGGACTTCCGCGTAAGCGCGAGCGCGGACGCCCCTCGTTCCGCGGCGGCCTTCCGGTCAACCCGGCTGGCTGCCCCACGGACTGCCGCGGGAGCGTGCCGGGACCCCTCGGAGAGGGCCGTGAGCGCCTCCTGGGCAGCGTGGCGCGCCTTCTCGATGTCCACCTCATTCAGTGACTTCCGCGCCCGGCGTGTGCTCGATGCGCCGGCGGCGCCAAGGCGGGCAACCACCTCGGCGGCGCGCTCGCGGGCGTGCTCGATATCCGCAGGGTTGACTGCTGGCACGTGGCTTGCTGCCGCGCGGGCCCGGGTCCGCATCGACTTCTGCTCCCGCCGCTTGCGCGCGTTCTGACGGGCAAGATATCCGATGCCCGCCAGCGCCAGGAAGGCGGCGGCGCCGGCGACAACGAGCGCCGTCATGCTCGGCCCGCGGCGGCGCGCGGCGGTGTGCTCCTCCACCAGCCGCTCGAGGGGCGGACCATCGGCAATGCCGGGCTCGAACTGGCCGGTCTCCACGTCCGCAAGGAACTCGCGGACGGCCTCGGTGAAGGCATCCGGGTTGTCGCCAGGGACGCTGTGGCCGGCTCCCGGCACCACCACCAGGCGAGACCGGACGATCTCCTGCGAGCAGCGCTCCGCCACTTCCGGCGTCAGGACATCGCTTTCACCGCCCCGGACGAGCAGCGTTGGCGCCTGGATATTACGGAACAGCTGCCACGACTCGTCGTTGCTGAGGTTGCTGCCAATCTTCAGGCCGCTCCCCGGCTCGCGGAAACGCCGGTCGAACTTCCATGTCCACTTGCCGTTTTCGGTCGGCTTCAGGCGGTGGCGCATCCGCTCCCGGATGTTCTCGAGGGTGCGGCGCTGGTTGAAGCGGTGCGCCATCTCCACGAACTCGTCGAAATCGAGCTCATCAGGCCCTCGCGTGAAGCGCACGATGTTGTCCACGCCCTCCTTCGCAGCCTCGGGCCCGACATCTACGAGGACCAGGGCCCGGACATGCTGGGGATACGCGTTTGTGTACGCGACGGAGTTGAGGCCGCCCATGCTGTGGCCGATAAGGATGAACCGATCAAGGCCGAGCGCCTTGCGGAACCCCTCGACGTCGCTGACGAAGGCGTCACGGCTATAGTTGCCATCTTCGGCCCAGTCGCTGTCGCCGTGACCGCGCTGGTCGAGCGCGAGCAGGCGGTAGCGGTCCTGCATCCGCTCGGCGAACTCATCGAACATGTGCCCCGAGACGCCGAAGCCGTGGAGCATCACGATCGGCGGAGCCGATGGGCTGCCCCACTCCTGGTAGCTCAGGTTGAGCCCATCGACGGAAACGCTTCGCTCAAGGTATCCGGCGGTCACCATCCGGGGCCACCTCCAATCGTCCAATCTGGCCCCGCGCAAGGGGCGGCAAGATCCGATCATAGCACTCCGCGGAAGGGCGCCGGGGGATGGCGGGCCAACTACGTGAGCGGCTGCAGTCCTTGTTCCGCGCGGAGGCCGTTGTACGTCCGCACGAGGGCGTCTCCCTGGTAGGCAAACCCGCCGCCGGGGTTGAACGAGTAGTTGTACGCCGCACGCAGCGCGTACTCACCCGTGTAACCGGCTCGCTCGCCGGCCTGCCACGCCTCCGCGAGCCCTTTGGCGGCGCGGTCGGCGTTCGCTTCCGGGTCGTAGCGCAGGTCGCCCATGCCGCTGCCATAGCCCTGGTCGTGGAGTTGGAACAGGCCGACCGAATGGCCGTTGTCGCCAACGGCATCGGCCCGGCCACCGCTTTCGATGAGCATCACGGCCTTCAGGAACAGCGGCGGCACGTTGTACTTCTGCCCCATGCGGTTGAGCAGGCTATCCCACTGGTCCGGGTCGGACGGGCTGTTTGAGACGACTGGCGTGTGCGGCTCGGCGGACCGGGTGGACTGGCGACCGGAGGACGATCGCGCGGGTTGCCTGCTCGAGGTGAGGCTGCCGGCCGTCGTTGCGGAAGGCGAACTCAGGCCCCCGAGCGCCGCACTCGTCCCGAACACCGCACCCCGGTTCCGGGCAAGCTGGCCCGCCTGGCTCAGCGAGACGTGAGCGCTTGACGGGACTCCCGCGGCGGTTGGATCGATGGCCATTCTCCCGCAAGCCTAGTACGGTGGCCGTACCCGGCAGTATCGGCGGTGAGGCCGATTCCGCGCCGGGGAATCCCCGATCCGGTGGTCACCGCCCATGGCTGAGCAGCGCATCCCCGACCCCACCCTCATGGCCCGGCTGCAGTTGAGCGTGAAAGGCGTCGACTGGGCCGCCTCGCTGGTCGCGCACCGCCAGAACGAACCGGTCAACGGCGGCTGGTCGGCCAACCAGCACGTCGCGCACCTGCTCGCGACCGAACTCAACGTGTTCCAGCCCCGCGTGCGCCGCATGATCGACGAAGACCGCCCGGTGTTCGCCTCCTGGGACGAACAGGCCTACATGGCCACCACCTACCGGCCTGACGGCGAGATCGGCGACCTGGCCGACGAGTTCATGCGCCAGCGCGAAACGACCGCTGAGCTCTTCAAGTCGCTGGCGCCCGTGCAGTGGAAGCGCACCGGCATCTGGCCGGCGGGTGAAGTCGACCTTGCCTGGGCGGCGGAGCGGGCCGTCGCGCACGCCCTCGAACACTTCGTCGCCCTCCTCAACATCCACCAGGCTACCGAGAGGCTGCAAGCCCGGCGCTGGTTCGGAGAGAGCTGACCGCCGCCGCTATTCGAGCGCCACGGCCCCGTACTCACCTGCCCGAAGGGCCTCCAGCAGGTCCCTCTGCGTCTCAATCCGCCGCGTGAAGCGCGTTGCGGCGCGGCCAACCTCCGCCGCCGTATGGGCATCGGAACCGCCGATGCCCGGCAGCCGGAATCCGTGCGCCAGACCCGACGATGCCAGGTTCTGGAGACGGGAGTCGGAGCCGTTGATCGCCTCGACCGAGGCGAAGTATTCGACCGTCTCGTGCGTCACCTTGAGGAGGCCATCCCGTGCCGGGTGGGCAAGGAAGAGGATCGCCCCGCATTCCAGGGCGGCCTGGTGGACCTCGCGCCCGATCGCCGCGTAACCCGTGGCGCCGGTCAGGCCAAAAGCGAGGATGTGGCCGAGATCGGTGGTCAGTTCGACGCCGGAGAAGATGGGGAAACCCGTCCGGCCGCGGAGTTCCTGCAGTTCGCCTTCGGGCCAGGCGCGATCATGTTCGGTCAGGCAGATGGCGTCGAGGCCCCGCGACCGGGCGAGCCGTACCAGTTCATCGGCATCGAGCGCGCTGCAGGCGCTTAGCGGGCGGGTGTGGCAGTGGAGGTCGATCAGCACGATGTATGGAAAGCTACCGGGGCAGGCTGATGCCGTAGATTTCGCCCAGCAGGTCGAGGAAGGCGGCCATCGGGCCGGACTGGGGCTTGTTCCGCCGGTACATCACGGCGATCTCGCGCTGGACCGGCTCGGCCGCTTCGATGTGCACCTTGTGCAGCGTCCCCAGCCGGATCTCCCGCTCCACGGAGACTTCGGGGAGGAGGGCGATCCCCAGGTTCGCCTCAACCATCTTCTTGGTCGCCTCGATGGAGTCGAGCTGCATCTGCTGCTGCGGCAGCACGCCAAGGTCACGGAAGAGCCCGAGGATCATGCTGTAATAGCCGGAGTCCCGGTCGAAGAGGATGAGCGAGTCATCGGCGAGGTCTTCCACCTTCACCGAGCCGCGCTTGGCGTACCGGTGCTGGGATGAGACCACAAGCACCAGTTCGTCGTGATACAGGGTGACGGTGCGGACCTCCGGGTGGTTGATCGGCCGCCCGATTCCAACCTGCACGTCGTCATCAAGGACCATCTGGAGCACTTCGTCGCTGTGGCCGGTACGCACCAGGATGTCCACGCCGGCGTGGTTATCGCGGAACACCTTCAGGAGCCGCGGGAGCACGTAGGTCCCGACGGCCGGCGCGGTGCCGATCATCAACCGCCCGGCGGTGCCATCGCGGGTGCCTTCCAACACCATTAGCCCATCGTTCAGCGTGCGCAGGACGCGCTGGGCATAGGGCAGGAACGACCTGCCGGCATCGGTGAGCTTGACCCCGCGGCCCATGCGCTCGAACAGCGTCTGGCCGACCTCCCGCTCCAGCGACTGGATACGGTTGCTCAGGGATGGCTGGGCGACATTCAGGATCTCGGCGGCGCGGCTGAAGCTGCCGCAATCGGCGGCGGCAATGAACGCGTCTAGTTGTGCCAGTTCCATGGATGGCTTACCCGTGAGCGATAGGGGATCGCTATGCCTGTACGATACGCCGGGCAGGAGCCATAGGCTAGGGCTGGATATCTATCAATCTCGGTGGAATACGAACGATCGCCGCCCTGCGCCATTACCGACGCCAGCCGGACCTCAGTCGAAGTAGCGGCCGAGGACCCAATTCATCACGTCACGGACGGTGACCATGCCGACAAGCTCCGCGCCGCGGACCACCGGCATGTGCCGGAACCCGCCATCGCCCATCTTGTTGAGCGCGACGGCCATCATGTCGTCTTCGCGGAGGACCACGGGGTCGGCCGTCATGTACCTCGTGACGGGCTCGTCCATCACCCCGGCGCGGCCGGCCACGCGCGTCAGCACGTCCCGGTCCGTGAAGATGCCCGCGATCCGCACACCCTCCATGATGACCACGGCGCCCGACGGGTCGTCCTTCATCACCGCGACGGCCTCGCGCACGGTCGAACTCGCCTCGACCGTCCGGGGGCGCGTCATGCGGGCGCTCAGGACCGGGAGCGTCAGGTCACTCTCCGTGACCCCCTGGCTCGATTCGGGGACATCGATGCTGCGAAGGTCCATCGTGCAGTGCTCACAGGTGTCCACGCCCTCGATGTTCTCGGAGCCGCAGCTGGGACAGATGACGATGTTGCGCTGTTCGGACATGTTGGGCACCTCCACGCCGCAAACGGCGAGGCTCCCCGAAGGGAGCCCCGACTGTACCAGATTTCGGCAAACGCCGGACTACTCGACGACCCAGGTCTCGCCGGCCAGCAGGACCGACCGCAGGTCGGCCGGGCCTTTGGCTTTCGCCTCATCCACCTGCTGCTGGATGAGGTCATCGAAGACGGGAGCATCGACATCCCGGAACACGCCGATCGGGACCGGGAAGTCCGGGTAGTCCATGCCCACGAGGATGCTCGCGAGCGAGGCGCTCTCGGCGTGCGCATCGTGGACGAGCAGCCCATCGTCGCTGGCGGCGTCCTGCTCCACGCGGGGAGAGAACCCGTCGAGGCGGATCCCGTGCTGGCGGTCCTTGCCGAACCGCAGCGGCTTTCCGTGCTCCAGGTAGACCATGCGGTCCTGGCGCACTTCCTTTTCGGCAAAGGCCGCGAACGCCCCATCGTTGAAGATGTTGCAGTTCTGGTAGACCTCGACGAACGAGATGCCCTTGTGCTGGGCGGCGAGGAAGAGCATCTCTTCCAGGTGCTTCGTATCGCGGTCGATTGACCGGGCGACGAACGTCGCCCCGGCGGCCAGGGCCACCCGGATCGGGTTGAGCGGGCGTTCCGTGGTCCCGTATGGCGAGGACTTCGTGACCTTGCCGAATTCCGACGTCGGCGAATACTGCCCTTTGGTCAGCCCGTAGATGCGGTTGTTGAACAACACGACCGTCAGGTCGACGTTGCGGCGCATCGCGTGCAACAGGTGGTTGCCGCCGATGCTCAGGCCATCGCCATCACCCGTGATGACGAAGACCTTGAGCTCAGGCCGCGCCGTCTTCAGGCCGGTGGCGAGCGTCAGCGCGCGCCCGTGGATGCTGTGGAACCCGTACGTCTCCACGTAGTACGGAAAGCGGCTCGAGCAGCCGATGCCGCTGATGAACACCAGGTTCTCTTTCGGGACATGGAGTTCCGGGAGCACTTTCTGCATCTGGGCGAGGATCGAGTAATCGCCGCAGCCCGGGCACCAGCGCACTTCCTGGTCAGAAACGAAGTCCTTGCGCGTGAGGACAGGCAGGTCGGGCGAAATCAGCTCGCCACCGGGGGCAGTTGGAGCAGTCACGGGTTAACCTCCACTCAGCACAGACGACTGGCCGAACTCGATGGTGTAGGGACCGCGGAGCCCGAGGACTTCATCGATCTTGCCTTCGATTTCGGCGATCTTGAACGGCTGCCCCGAGATCTTGTTGAAGGGGACGGCGTCGATAACGAACCTGGCGCGGATGAGCATCGCAAGCTGTCCGGTGTTGAGTTCCGGGATGAGCACGTGCTTGTAGCTCCGCAGCACTTTCTCGATGTTCCCCGGGAAGGGATTGAGGTAGCGCAGGTGGGCAGAGGCGACACTCAGCCCCCGCTTGCGCGCGCTGTCGACCGCGCTGGTGATGGCCCCATACGTGCCGCCCCAGCCCAGGACCAGCAGGTCACCCGACGACGGCCCGTTGACTTGCAGGTCCGGGATGTCCTGCACCATTCGGTCGACCTTGCCTTTCCGGGCGAGGGTCATCTCGTGGTGGTTGCGCGGGTCGTAGCTGATGTCACCCGTCTGGGCCGACTTTTCGAGGCCGCCGATCCGGTGAGTCAGCCCCTTCTGGCCGGGAACAGCCCACGACCGTGCCAGCGTCTCCGGGTCGCGCCGGTAGGGCGTGAAGTCTTCATCCCCTTCCTCGGCGTATTTCCATGAGATGCGGGGCAGGCTCTCGACGTCGGGGATGCGCCACGGCTCGGAACCGTTCCCGATATAGCCGTCGCTCAGGAGGATGACCGGGACCATATATTTGAGCGAAAGGCGGAACGCCTCGATCGCCATCGCGAAGCAGTCGCTCGGCGTGGCCGGGGCCACGATCCCCACGTAGCTGTCGCCGTTGCGGCCAAACATGGCCTGCAGCAGGTCGGCCTGCTCGGTCTTCGTCGGCATCCCGGTGCTGGGGCCAGCGCGCTGAACGTTGATCAGCACCATCGGCAGCTCGGTCATCACGGCGAGGTTGAGCGCCTCGCTCTTGAGTGCGAGGCCCGGGCCGCTCGTGCTGGTCAGGGCCATGTGCCCGCCATAGGCCGCGCCAATGGTGGCGCCGATGGCCGAGATCTCGTCCTCGGCCTGGAACGTCTTCACGCCAAACGCCTTGAGCTTGGAAAGCTCATGCAGGATGTCCGAGGCCGGCGTGATCGGGTAGCTCCCGAGGAAGAGCGGCAGGCCGCTGAGGACCGACGCCGCCACGCAGCCAAGCGCCGTCGCTTCGTTGCCGCTGATGTGCCGGTAAGTACCGGGCTGCACGGCCGCCGGCGAAACGCGGTACTGGACGCGGAACATCTCGGTGGTCTCGCCGAAGTTGTACCCGGCGCGAAGCGCCCGCAGGTTGGCATCGAGGATGTCGGGGCGGCGCTTGAACTGCTCGGTCGCCCACTTGACCGTGGTGTCCATTGAGCGCCCGTAGAGCCACAGGATCAGGCCCAGCGCATAGAAGTTGCGCGACCGGAACTTGTCCTTGGCATTGAGCGGCAGCCCTTCGAGGGCCAGTTCATTGAAGCGGGTGATGGCGATCGGTACCAGCTGGTACTGCGCAAGGGTGCCATCTTCCAGGGGGTTCGTCGGGTAAGCGGCCTTCTTCAGGTTGACCGCGTTGAACTCGTCCTCATCGACGATGAGGAGCCCACCCGGCCGGAGATCGCCGATGTTGGTCTTGAGTGCGGCCGGGTTCATCGCCACAAGCACATCCGGGCGGTCGCCCGGCGTGTGGATATCGTGGCTGGAAAACGAAAGCTGGAAGCCCGAAACGCCGGGCAGCGAGCCCGTAGGGGCGCGGATTTCAGCCGGAAAGTCCGGCAACGTCGCGAGGTCGTTCCCAAAGACAGCCGCCGTCTTGGTGAACTGCGTCCCGGTGAGTTGCATGCCGTCGCCCGAGTCGCCGGCGAAACGAATGGTGACTCGGTCGAGCTCTTCGATTGCGTGCTCGGGCATGGGTTGCGTTTCTGTGGTCATGAGCCTCTGCTATCCACCCTCAGGTCTCTCCATCACCTGGTGAGGGCGAGGAGGCAGGTTCAGGACGTCTTCTGGATACGCTTCGGCAAGGTCCTTCAGGAGGTCCCCAAGCCGGACAAGACCCACAACCGCCTCGCCTTCTACCACGGGCAGGGTGCGGTAATGGTGCTGCTGCATCGTCGCGATTGCCTCGGCCACCGTCCTTGTGGGGGCAATCGTGCGAGGCTGCCGGGTCAGCACCGCGGTCTCGAGCGGTTGGTCCCAGTCGAAACCATCCTCCATGCACTTCGTCAGGACGTCGCGTTCCGTGAAGATGCCGATGAGGCGGCCTCCCTCAACCGCGAGCACGCACGGGCCCGCGCCTTCGCGCATGAACTGGACTGCCTGGCGGACTGACGTGAATGGCGAAACGATGGCTGGCTCTGCGAGCGGCAGCTCTTGCAGTCGTTGATTGACGAACCGGCTGAGCCGGGAGCGATCCATCTGTGCTGTTCGTTCGCCTGGACGGTTTCGGCGGGTCCGGGCAGGAGGGAACCTGCGCGGAGCGCTTTTTGCCTAGTCTACGCCTTCAGCGCCTATCGTGCAGGCCGCATTCCGGGGGCAGGGGATTTCCCCCGCGGTTTTCTCCGATGGCCACTACGACTCTTCCTGATTTGCCGGATCAGTCACCCGCCTGCATCTGCAGCTTCACGCTCCCGCCGCCGATATTCCCGTTACGGCCACCACCGGAGAAAAGCGTCCCCATGGCTTCCAAAGCGCAAATCCAAACGGTGCGAGCAGAATTCCTGGACCCGTCGCTCTATGACGACACGGGCCTTTCCGGCGTCCCGCGCCTGAGCAGGGCGACCGCCCTGACCGCACTGAGCCGGGCTTTTGACCTCGCCGAAGGGCGCCGCCCGGGCCATGCCCAGCGCGTCGCCTTCGTCGGCATTTTCCTCGCGACCGAGCTCGGACTCCCGGCCCGCGAGGTCGAGGATGTCTACTTCGCCTGCCTCCTCCACGATTCCGGCATGGCGGCCACCGGCCACCTCCCGCGCTTCGATACCTCGCGCGGGGCGAAAATCATCGCCGGCAGCAACACGGCCGTTGACGCCTTCTCCCAGGTCCCCCCGGGCAATTGGGCCCAGGTCGTC
This sequence comes from uncultured Anaerolineaceae bacterium, assembly GCA_964603275.1. Lineage (GTDB taxonomy): Bacteria > Chloroflexota > Dehalococcoidia > Tepidiformales > Tepidiformaceae > Amarobacter. Next base: position 15,835 of record CAZRUZ010000024.1, read on the forward strand.
GAGGCTGTCGCGCGGCACTGCGAACTCGGCGCCGGCATCGCGCGCAAGCTCGGCTTCAGCGAGGGTGTCGCCCGCGCCGTGGCCGGCCACCATGACTGCTGGGACGCGACCGCCAGCACCGATTCGGCGGACTCCGGGGCAACGCCCATCGTCTCCCAGGTCGTCGCTCTCGCCGACCGATTCGAGTCGATGATCGACGCCGAGACCTCGCCGCTGCTCGTCCGGCGCCGCGGCCCCGGCATGGTGAAGGAGATGTCCGGCAGCGAAGTCGACCCCGCCCTCGCCGCCACCATGGCTGAGATCGCCGGGCGCGACGACTTCTGGCTCGGCTTCTACGACAACGACCTCGCGGCCGGACTCATGTCACTCGACTACGGCGGCGTGATGACCCGCGACGAACTCCTCGAGTTCTTCAGCGTCTTCAGCGATGTCGTCGATGAGCGCAACGCGCGCGAAGCCGGCCGTGGGCGGCGAGTGGCCGACCTGGCCCGCCGCGTGGCCATCGCCTGCGACATGACCGAACGGCGCGCTGACCTCGTCAAGGTGGCAGCCCTCCTGCAGGACATCGGCACGCTCGGCGTGCCCTCCACCTTCCTCAGCAAGCCCGACATCCTGAGCGTGGACGAGATGGCCACCATGCAGCTCCATCCCTCCTATGCGCGGGACATCCTGAGCGAGATCCCCGGTCTCGGCGCCGCGGCGTGGTGGGTCGGTTGCCACCACGAACGCATCGACGGGAAAGGGTATCCGGGCATGCTCGAAGGCTCGGAGGTCCCCGCCGAAGCGCAGGTCATCGGGATGTGCGAGGCATTCGACGCACTCACCAGCGATCGGCCCTACCGCCGCGCGATGTCACACGCCGATGCGGCGGAAGTGATGCGCGGACTCGCCGGCACACGGTTCGACCCCTACCTCATGGCCCGCTTCGAAGGCGTGGCCTACCCATTCGAGGCCTGACGGCGGGCAGCCATCCCGCTTCACCATACTCAGGCACCACCCGCTTTGAAGAAGGCCCGCATGCATGCGGGCCTTCTTCATTTCCGGGCCGCTGGCGCGCGCAACCGCTCATCTCCACTACAATCCGCCCAACATGCCCGGAGGGCGTCCATTGAACACGCGCGTCGTTACCATTTCCCGGCAGGTCGGCACCGCCGGAGAAGAAGTCGCCCAGGCCGTTGCCGGGCGCCTGGGGCTGCGCTTCATCGATTACCAGGTCATCCAGCAGGCGGCCGAAGATGCCGGCGTCTCACCCGAGACCGTCAGCGAATCCGAGCACACGCCGCCGCTGCTCACCCGCCTGCTCGAAGCACTCGCGCGCAACCCGAGCATGCCCGTCGCAGCCTGGGCAGACCCCGTGCCGCTCTCCACCAGCCCGCTTTTCACCTCGGCCGACTATCGCGGCTTCGTCGAAGATGTCATCCGCGACGTGGCGGCCCGCGGTGATTGCGTCATCGTCGGCCATGCCGCCCAGGTGATCCTTCGCGACCGGTTCGATACCGTACGGGTGCTGGTAACCGGCTCGGCGGCACATCGGGTGCGCCGCATCCGCGCCGGTATGGGCGTCGACGAGAAGGAAGCGCTCAAAATCATCGAAAGGACCGACCACGAACGGCTGGACTACTTCCGCCGCTTCTACGATTCAGGATGGCTAAGCCCCGGCTCATACGACCTCTGCATCAGTACCGACATGCTCACCCCCGACCAGTGCGCGGAGGTCATCGCGCGTTGCGCGGAGCTGCGCTAGCCCTGCTCGCCTCCCTCGCCCTCCTCGGCGCTATCGCCTGTGGTGGCGGCGATGACGACGGCAGCACGCCGGCGGCAACCGCCGCCGACCTTATCCCCGACCTTTCTGGCAGCGGATTCACCATGGCCGAGACCGGCCGGGTGCCCGGCGCAACCACCGGCCAGGATGCGCATTACGCGGTCTTCGGCAAGGCCGGTCCCGTCAGCTCCGTCCGGGTCGAAGTCAACATGCACCCCGGCGTTGACGCGGCCACGAAACAGTACAGCGCCATCTCGGAAGCGCTTCGCAACCCGCCACCAGACCTGTTCGGACCAAACGCCACCCAGAAGGACAATGAGGCGGCCTACCAGGCCGATCAGTCTCGCAGTTATGTCACCAACAAACCCGACGGCCAGGGGAACCTGGTGTACACCGACGCCTACCGGTTCGGCCGCGCGGTCGTCATCGTCTACATGATCAGCAGCGACCCCGCCGAGGCCGCGAAGGTCCGCAAGGACATCGCCGAGCGGATGGCGAAAAAGGCGCCGGACTAGGGTCGCCCACCGTCCCGCTTCGCGACCCGGAAGATCGAGGCGTGACGCGTCAGCGCAATCTCGCGCCCGTCGGCGCCGAGGATCACGCCATCGGTCTCGGTGTAGTGGTGGCCGTTGCGGTCATACGCGGCGGAAAGGCGCCCCGCCACGGTCAGCGGCTCATCGATCCCGGCGAGGCCGAGATACTGCACCTGGCTGCGGGCGTGGAGCGCGGGCCCGGCATAGTCCCAGATCGCGTGGACGTACCAGGTCATGCGCCCCGTCAGTGCGGCCGGGCTCTGGCAGTGCCGCCCCTCCACCATGAACGGCCCATCCTCGTGTTCGGTCGCCTCCTGGAACATCCGCGAGAGGCGGTCGTGGGCGGGGGCCGCTAGCGCCGGCAGGTCCTGCCCCACGGGGGCACCTTCCAGCGTGATCCGCGGCCGCGGGTCGGGCGCCGGCCCGGCAACCAGCCGGGTCGAGCGGCGGTGTCCCGCGACCCACTCACCTGTCCCCCTCCCGAGGGTCCCTTCGATCCGCGCCTTGCCGTCCGGACCGAGGGCGGCCAGTGTCCAGTGACCTCTTCCCGAGTCCTCGACGCGGATACACAGCTCATCACCACCGTACACGGGCCGCCGCACGAAGAAGTCTGCCCAGCCACTCCGCAGCCACTCATCCCCCAGCATCCGGCGGATGAGCGGGACGGCCCACCCGTAGACGGACGTGCCGTAGACGAGCCCGCCTTCATAGCCCATCTCCCGGGCCACGGCGTCGGTGTGGATGTTCTCAGGCTGGTCTGCCCGTTCCGTGCCCTCGATGTACGCCCGGAAGCGGTGTTCGGCGGTGGCCAATGACGTCATGATGTGCTCCTCCGTTGCCGCCGGGCACTCCCGGACGGCGGCGCCAGCCTACCGCCCCGTGCGCGCCACGGCCAGAGCGCGTGATGCCTCAAAAGAAACGGTTACCGAAGCTTTCGGGCAGTTCCCAAGCGATCGCGGGACGCCTAGACTTCGGCATCGTGAAGGCAGAAATCATCGCAATCGGCACCGAGATCCTGCTCGGAGAGATCATCGACACCAACAGCGCCTACATCGCGCAGCGGCTCCCGGAGCTGGGCATCGACCTGAACTACAAGTCGGTGGTGGGCGACAACCTCGGGCGGATCGTGGAGACCTTTGAGCGGGCCTGGAACCGGTCAGACCTGGTGTTCTGCACGGGCGGGCTCGGGCCAACCGACGACGACATGACGCGCGAAGGCATCGCAAGGGTGCTCGGCGAAGAGGTATTCGTGGACCCCGCGCTCGAACAACGGGTGCGGGCCTGGTTCCAGGGACGGGGCTACCCGATGCCCGAATCCAACCTCAAACAGGCCTGGCTCATCCCGAGTGCGCGGGCAATCGACAACCCGCGCGGCACTGCGCCGGGATGGTGGGTGGAGCGCGACGGCCGCTCGATCATCTGCATGCCCGGCGTCCCACCCGAGATGGAGCGCATGTGGCAGAAGGAAGTCCAGCCAGAACTTGAGCGGCGCTCAACCGGCGAAGTCCTGGTGACGCGGACGATCAAAACGCTCGGGATCGGCGAGGGGACAGTCGATGAGATGGCGCGCCCACTCTACGGGACGCCGGGGATCGGCATCGGCACCTATGCGCGCGCGGACGGGATCCATCTCCGCATCGGGGCGAAAGCGCTGACGCGGGAAGAAGCCTGGGCGCGCATCCGGCCGGTCGAAGAGGAACTGGAACGGATCTTTGGGTCGGCGATCTGGGGACGCGACGAGGACACGCTCGAGGGGTATATCGCGGCGCAGATGCACGAGCGCAAGACGACGCTGGCGGTGATGGAATCGTGCACAGGCGGCCTGATGTCGAGCACGCTGACCGATGTGCCGGGGTCGTCGGACTACTTCACGGCCGGGTTTGTCACGTACCAGACCCAGCAGAAAATCGACCTTGGCGTGCCGGGGGATGTCATCGTGCAGTTCGGGCCGGTATCGCCAGAGACGGCCCGCGAGATGGCCCTCGCCGCACGGCGCAAGGCAGGAGCGGACTACGGCGTCGGGATTACGGGGGTCGCCGGGCCTGACCCGCAGGACGACATCCCACCGGGGACCGTGCACATTGCCGTGGCAACGCCGGAGGGTGGCGTGCACTCCATCAGCACCTCGATGAACCAGGGGCGGCAGGCCGTGAAGCGCCGGGCGGTGACGACCAGCCTGCTCCTGTTGCGCCGGGCGCTCCTGGGCGAGCTGCGATAGGCAGGCATGGCATTGCGCATTGTTGACTCGCAGGTCCACCTGTGGGGGCCAAACACCCCCGAGCGTCCATGGCCGGATGGACGGGAGCACGAAGCGCAGCGGCCGTACCCGGTCCTCAAGGAGACACTCCTGCTGCAGATGGACCAGGCCGGAGTCGAGCGGGCGGTACTGGTCCCACCATCGTGGGAGGGCGAGCGCAACGACCTCGCGCTGGAGGCGGCGGCCACGCACCCCGACCGTTTTGGCGTGATGGGGCGGCTCTCATTGACCGACCCCGGTAGCCGGGACCTGGTGGCAGGATGGCGCGACCAGGCGGGTATGCTGGGGATGCGCTTCACGTTCCACAACCGGCACAACCGCCACCTGCTGACCGATGGATCGGCCGACTGGCTGTGGCCGGCGGCAGAGGCGGCGGGGATACCGCTGATGGTCCTGGTGCCGGGTTCGCTCGACATCCTCGACCAGATCGCCGCGGCCCATCCCGGGTTGCGGCTGGTCATTGACCACGTGGGGATTAGCCTCCGGCCCGGAGATGCGACGGTATGGGATGAGCTGGATGCCGTGTGCGCGCTCGCTCGTCACCGGAACATCGCGGTTAAGGCATCCGGGATGCCGCACTGGTCGGGTGAGGCCTACCCGTTCGCCGATCTGCACGGCCACCTGCGGCGCATGTTCGATGCCTTCGGGCCGCAGCGGATGTTCTGGGGGACGGACCTGACCCGCATGACCTGCACGTACTACGAATGCATCCACATGTTCACGGACCACCTGCCCTGGCTGCGCGGCAGCGACCGGGAGTGGGTGATGGGCCGCGGGGTCTGCGAGTGGATTGGCTGGGATCTCGGCGCGGACGCCGTTCAGTCCCCGGGGCGAAGCTGATCGAGGGCGCCCATGGCATCGGCGATGCGTTGCACCCGGTGGACGTTCGCTCTTTGCAGCCAGCGGTTCCGTCTCCAATCGACGAGGAAGACGGCAGGGAGAAGCTCGGAGAGCCACTGCGCGGTGAAGGGGTCATCTTCGAAATGGGCCAGGGGCTGGAGCTCGGCCATCATGCGCGCCTTGAACTGGGCCGAGGTCTCTTCCCACGACGGGCGCATGTGCAGTTCAGGGACCGTGCCCAAGTGGCGGGTGAACCAGCGGCGAGTCAGGTCCTCGGCCGGGAGGCCGCGCGCCGTGACGACGGCAACCTGGAAACGTTCCTGGACCAGTCTGAAGCCTTCGACGGCGCCCGGCATTGGTCCGCGCCCGCGGTAGCGCCAGCCTTCGGTGTGCCAGAGCAGCCCCTTCTTGCCGGGGGCATCGCGGCGCTTGTGCTTGCCGGAGCCGGGATTGATGCCGAACGGCGGCCGGCACAAGACCCCGTCGAGGTCGAAGGTGACGAGGCGTTTTTCCACGGCGGGAATGGTAGCGGCACTGGCGCGTAGGTTCCCGGTGGGCGACTGTCGTCATCCTGCATGGACCCGCTGGAAATCCTTGGACTGTCGGCCGCCGCGTTCGCCGCGGGCGCGATCAACTCGGTTGCCGGCGGCGGCTCGCTGGTGAGCTTCCCGGCACTGCTTGCGGCAGGGTATCCATCGAAGGCGGCCAACGTGACGAACACGGTCGCGCTCTGGCCGGGGTATGTCGGCGGGTCGATCGGGTACCGCGGAGAACTCGACCGCCAACGCGGGCGGATCGCCGCGCTGGCCATTCCGAGCGTCATCGGCGCCCTGCTGGGGTCGGCAATCCTGCTGGCGACGCCCGAATCGGCGTTCGACGCGATCGTGCCGTTCCTCATCCTGTTCGCCTGCGGGCTGATGGCGTTCCAGGACCCGCTGGGCCGGTTCGCGCAGACGCACCGCCTTGTCGCCCGTGCCGATGACCACGTACCGCTCGGGCTGCACCTCGCGATCGTGCTGCTCGCGATGTACGGCGCGTACTTCGGCGCCGGGCTGGGGATCATGACGCTGGCCGTGCTGGGCATCCTGCTCCCGGACGATATCCAGCACTCGAACGCGCTCAAGGGGCTCCTCTCGGCCTTCATCAACCTGGTCGCCGTGGTGTATTTCGCGGTGTTTGGGCCGGTGGAGTGGGCGCCGGCGCTGATCATGGCCGCCGGGGCGCTGGCCGGGGGATACCTCGGGGTTGGCATCGCGCGGCGGCTTGGGAAGCGCTGGTTGCGGGTTGCGGTGATCGGCTACGGGGTGCTCGTGGCGGTGGCCCTCCTGGTCCGGTAGGCCTCCTGCTTCGTGCCTTCGCGGACCCCGGGATATAATCCGGGGACCCCGCCTCCAGGAGTGCCCCATGCTGTTTTCTGTCCGGCTCGTCTCGCGCCAACCCCACG
>CAZRUZ010000025.1:0-21051 GCA_964603275.1 uncultured Anaerolineaceae bacterium
GCCAATGCGCCCTTCCTGGATGCCCTCGAAGGTGACAGGGGGACGGTTATCGGGATGGAAAGCTACCGCCACCACTGCCCGGTACCGCGCAGTCCGGCGCGCATCGGACACACCTTCGAGTTCCGCGAGGAGGTGGGCCACCCGGCCGCGGTCATCCAGCGCGGGGCCGCCGTAGCGCGCGGAGTACATACCAGGGCGGCCATCGAGCGCATCGACCTCGATTCCGGAGTCATCGGCCAGGGCGGTCATCTTCCCGGCGGCGGCGAAGGCCCGCGCCTTGATGATCGCGTTATCGGCGTAGGAGAGGCCGTCTTCCGGGACGTCAAGCTGGAGCCCGAGCTCGGCCGGGGTGACGGCGGTGATGGCAAACGGTTCGAGGAGGCGCCTGAACTCGCGGACCTTCCCGGGGTTGTTGGTGGCGAGCAGGATGCGCCCCTGCAGTTGGACTGCCATGGATCGAGTGTTGCGGAAGGTGGCCGGGAGAAGCAACGGAAGCGCTCACCGGGGCCAGAAACACCGGCAGGCTGTGGTAGAGTGCGCGCGCATTTCCGACCTGGAGGACAGTGCCGGTGAAGGCGATGGTCCTACGCGATGGCGCGCTTGCGATCGAGGATGTGGCGACTCCTGAACCGGGGCCGGGGCAGGTGCTCGCCCGGGTCCGCGCCTGCGGCATCTGTGGATCGGACCTGCATGCTGCAAAGTTCCTGGACGCGATGGCGGAAGCGACGCGCCGGAGCGGGGGCAGCCTGTGGGATGAGGATGAGAAGGCCCGGGGCATCGTGATGGGCCACGAATTCGTGGCCGAAGTGGTGCGGGCCGGCGTGGGCGCCGAGGCGTGGGAACCCGGTACGCGGGTGACCTCTATCCCGGTGCTGCCGGACCCGGGTACGGCGGGCGGCGCCGTGGCACTGGGCTATTCGGCGAAGTACCCGGGGGCCTATGGCGAGTACGTGGTCCTGAGCGCACTCCTGCTCCAGCGGGTGCCCGATGGCGTGCCCGACGCCGTAGCGGCAACGACAGAGCCGTGCGCGGTTGGGCTCCACGCCGTCCGGGAAGCGAGGGTGCAGCCAGGCGAGCGGGCGCTGGTGATGGGCGCCGGGCCGATCGGGCTGATGACCCTGCTCTGGCTGAAGAAAGAAGGCGTGCGGCAGGTTGCCGTCTCAGAGTACGCGGGGGCCCGGCGGAAGCTTGCGCAGGAACTGGGGGCAGACCTGGTCATCGACCCGGCACGTGAGGACGTCGGCGCGGCATTCGCGGCGGCGTCCGGCGCGGCGCCGCAGGTGGTGTTCGAGTGCGTCGGCGTGGAGGGCACGCTGGGACAGGCGATGGAGCTGGTGGCCCGCTCGGGACGGGTTGTGGTAGTTGGCGTGTGCATGCGCGAGGACCGCATCTTCCCGATGGTGGGGATCAACAAGCACCTGACGGTGCAGTTTGTCCTGGGTTACACCCCGGGCGAGTTCGCGGAAGCGCTGGCGGCGCTCGCCAGCGGCAGCATCGATACGTCGCCCATGGTGACGCGGAGCGTGGGACTGGATGACCTGCCGGCAATGTTCGCCTCGCTGGCCGACCCGCGCGACTGCAAGGTGGTGGTGGTCCCGGGATCCTGAGAGACCGGCCCGCCGGGACGCCTGTAGGCTAGGCAGCAATGGAAGACTTCTCGCTGATCTCGTCCATCGCGGCGGCGCTGGGGCTCGCGGTAGCGGGGGGCATCGCGGCGCGGATCGCCGGGTTTTCGCCAATTGTGGGCTACCTGGCGGCCGGGCTCATCATCTCGCCATTCACGCCCGGATACGACGCCGACACCGAGGCGATCGGCGAACTCGCGAACCTCGGGGTCATCTTCCTGATGTTCGGGGTTGGGCTGCACTTCAACCTGGGCGACCTGCAGGCGGTGCGGCGCATCGCGATCCCCGGCGCGGTGATCCAGGTGACGGTGGCAACGGCGCTGGGCGCGGGCATTGGACTGCTGTTCGGGATGGAGACCCGGGAGGCGATCGCCCTTGGACTCGCGATTAGCATCGCTTCAACCGTAGTACTCATCCGGTCGCTGGAGGAACAGGGCCTGATGGGCACCGTCCACGGGCGGGTTGCGGTGGGGTGGTTGATCGCTCAGGACCTGATGACAATCGTGACCCTGGCAATGCTGCCGGCACTGGCGCCGGGTGAGGGAGACGGCCTGACCACGGAAATCGCGACGGCATTCGTGAAGGCGGCGGCATTTGTGGGGCTGATGCTGATCTTTGGCGCGCGAGGGCTACCGTGGGCGCTGTCGCTGGTAGCACGGACCGGTAGTCGCGAGCTGTTCATCCTCGCATTCGTTGCCGGTGCGCTGGGGATCGCGAGCTCGGCGGCAGCATTCGGGATCTCGATTGCGCTTGGCGCCTTCGTGGCGGGGGTGGTGGTCTCGGAGACGGAGACGAGCCACCAGGTGGCCGCCGATGTTGTCCCGCTGCGGGATGCGTTCGCGGTGCTGTTCTTCGTCTCCGTCGGGATGCTGGTGGACCCGGGGCTCGTGGCGGACCACCTGGGGCTCTACCTGGCCATCACCGCGGTCATCCTCTTCGGAAACGCGGCGATCGCGTTCGCGACGGCCGCGGTCTTCCCGTACCCGGGGCGCACGGCGCTGGTCGTTGGTGCGGGGCTGGCGCAGGCGGGCGAGTTCACGTTCATCATCGCGCACGAGAGCCTGGACCTGAGCTTGATGACGGCGGGGACGAACAACGTGGTGCTGGCGGCGGCGGCAACCTCGATCTGCCTGAACCCGCTCGCCTTCCGGACGCTGCCGTGGCTCGAGAGTATGCTCAGCCGGGGGGGACCAGTGTGGCGCTTCGTCGACCGGCAGGGCGAACTGCCGGAGCCGAAGCTACCGCGAAGCGGGCATGTGGTGATCATCGGCTACGGGCGGGTGGGGGAACTGACCGGCCATGCACTGGGCCAGGTGGGCGAGCAGTTCACGGTCATCGAATCCGACCTCGGCAGGGCGCGCCGCTTAAATGCGGCGGGGATCCCGACGATCTGGGGCGATGCGGGCCAGCACGAGGTGCTCGAACGGGCCGAGTTGCGGCATGCGCGGGCTGTGGTCATCACGGTACCGGATGAAAGCACGGCACTGGTCTCGGTCGCGGCAGCGCGGACGATCGCGCCGGAGGTGCCGATCCTTGTGCGAGCCCGCTCGGGGGCGGAGATCCACGTCCTGCGCGATCTGGGAGCGACGGAGGTGGTGGTGCCGGAGTTCGAGGGTGGGCTGGAGTTGATGCGGCAGACATTCGTCGCGCTGGGATTCGATGCGGAAGAGGCGCTGCACCTTTCCGATGCGGTCCGCGATATCCACTACGCCGCCGCGGGGCACGACCACCCGGCCTAGGGAAAACAGGACGGGCCCGGCAGTATTGCCGGGCCCGGTAGGAACGTGCCTTTGAGAGCTTATTCGATCTCGACGACGGCGCCAGCCTCGGTCAGCTTCGCCTTGATCGACTCGGCCTCGTCCTTGGCAATGCCTTCCTTCACCTTGGTGGGGGCAGCCTCGACGAGGTCCTTGGCTTCCTTGAGGCCGAGGCCGCTGACGACTTCGCGGATGGCCTTGATGACGTTGATCTTGTTGTCGCCGAAGCTCTTGAGGACGACGTTGAACTCGGTCTTCTCTTCCTCAGCGGCAGCGGCGGCGGCGCCACCAGCAGCGGGGGCGGCGCCGGCGGCCATCATCATGGGTGCGGCGGCGGTGATGCCGAACTCTTCCTCGATCGCCTTGTTGAGGTCGCGGAGTTCGAGGAGGGTCATCCCCTTGATGATTTCCAGGACGTCTTCGACTTTGCTAGCCATGGTTGGATTCTCCGTGGTGTGTATCGGGGCGGGCAGCCGCTGGGCCGCCGCCGGGGTGGTTCAGGCGCTGGCCTCGAGCTGGGCGGCGCGAGCATCGACGAGGCCGGCGAAGTTGCGCATGGACGCCTGCATGAGCCCGGCGAAGTTGTAGAGCGGGCTCTGCAGCTTGCCGACGACGTCGGCGATGAGCTGTTCCTTCGAGGGCATGGTGGCGAGGCTTTCGACCTCGGCGCGGCTGAGGACTTTGCCCTCGAGCCAGCCACCGTGGATCTCGATGGTGAGGCGCTTGGCGCGGAGGTGCTCGGTGAGGGCCTTGACGGGGGCGATCGGGTCATCGAACCCGATGGCGAGGGCCGTGGGGCCCTGGACGATCTCGGCCATCTCTTCGCGGCCGGCCTCTTTGGCGGCCATTGCGGCGAGCGTGTTCTTAACGATGTTCACCTGGGCGCCGGTGGGCCTGAGGGCGCGGCGGAGCTCGGTGAGTTGGGCAACGGTCAGCCCACGATAGTCCGCGCTGATCGCGATCGAGGCCCGCTCCATGCGGTCCTTCATCTCTGCGAGCATTGCGGCTTTCCGTGGAGTCGGCATGGGCGTCCTCCGATATCTGCGAATGGGACCGTTTGGGGCGGCCCGGGGCGGTGGCCCGGAAACCGAAAATCCCTGCCGCCGGGCAGGGACTCAATCGAACCAGCGCGCAGGCGCCGGCCTCGTAAGTACTGCCTCGGCAGGCGCCTTGCGGCTTATCCCCCCGTCAAGAAGACGGTTCGCATTGGGACCTGCGGTCTCTGGCTCTGTGGTTGACTGCTCGCAGCATATGTCACATTGGCGGGAGAGGCAAAACGCGGCGGCCACCGGGTGATTCCCGTAAGCTACCGATATGCTCGAACTGACACGCCGCCTCCTCAGGGCCGCCGAAGGCGGGGAACCGGTGCTCCTGGCGGCGATCCTTGAAAGCGGTGGGAGCAGCCTCCAGCCCGGCGCGCGGCTGGTGGTCGAGCGCTCGGGGGCGCGGCTCGGGTCCCTTGGCGACGCCCGGCTGGATGACCTGGTGGCCGCGCACGCGCCGGAGGCATTCGGGCAGCACGCGGCGGGGACGCTCTACCTCGGCGAAGACGGGCTCTCGGAACGGACGATCCAGGGCGCTCCGGCCATCTACGTGGAGGTGGTGGAGGCGAAGCCGGTGTTCCTGGTGGTCGGCGCCGGGCACATCGGGCGGGCGCTGGCGAAGCTGGCCGACTTCCTCGACTTCCACGTGGCGGTCCTCGATGACCGGGAGGAGTTCGCCAGCGAGGAGCGCATCCCCGAGGCGGATGAGGTCATCTGCGATGACTTCACGGCGGCGCTGGAGCGCTTTCCGATCGACGCGAACACCTTCGTGGTGCTGGTAACACGGGGCCACAAACAGGACGAGATCTCGCTGCGCGCGTGCATCGGGCGGGGGGCGGCCTACCTGGGGATGATCGGTTCGCGCCGGCGGACGAGGGCGGTGCTTGAGCACCTGCGGGACGAGGGGTTCGACGCGGACGAACTCGACCGGGTGCGCACACCGATCGGCCTCTACATCGGGGCGGAGACACCGGAAGAGATCGCGATCAGCATCATGGCCGAGGTGATCATGACGCGCCGGGGCGGGACCGGCACGCCGATGTACTTCCGCTGAGGGTTCAGTCCATGGCCCCGGCGACGGCGCCGCGGCGGGCCAGTTCGGCACGGAGGTCGAGCATCGCCGTGTAGGTCGGGATGACGAAAACCTGGTCGCCCGGGACGGTTTCGCGGAGGATGCCATCGAGGAGGGCGGCCGGGTCGTGGGCGACCGTTGAGGGCGGGGGCCAGCCGGCATACTTCACCCGGACGGCGAGGTCCTCGGCACGGTCGCCGCCAGCCCACGAGCGGGCGACGTGCCCGGCAAGCAGCTCGTGGTCGACATCCCAGATCCAGGAGACATCCTGGCCATCGGCGAAGCGGTCGTTGAGGAGGAGGGCGACGTTGAGGCCGGAGGCGAAGTCCCTTCCGGCGATGGTGCGTAGGAGGAGGAGCACCTGGTTCGCGCCGGCCGGGTTCTTGGCGAGGAGAAGCCAGAGCTTGCGGCCCTGGAGGTCGACCACTTCCTGACGCCCGAAGGCTGCGCGGACAGCGGCCAGTCCCGAAACGATGGCGGCCTCCGAGACGCCGAGGACGCGGCAGACGGCGATCGCGGCAAGGGCGTTGTAGACGTTGTAGAGACCGGCCAGGGGCAGGTCGATCCGGCCAAGCGCATCGAGGTTGAACGACGCGCCCTCGAGGGACTGTTGGACCGCCGAGGCGCTGGTCCGGGGCGACTCGCGTTTGCGGTCGCAGCCCGAACAGCGCCACCAGCCAACATGGGCGAAGTAGCGCCGCTCGTAAAGGTAGTCGCCTCCGCAGCGGCACCAGCGGGCATCGAAAGCGCCAGCGGTGGTGGTCGCGCTTGCGGGGTCATCGAGCCCGAACCAGTGGACCGGCCCTTGCCAATCGCGGGCGAGTTCAGCGACGGAGGGGTCATCGGCGTTAAGGACGAGCGTGGCCCCGGGCGGGGTGTTCGCGAGCGCACGGCGCCAGAGCGCGGCGACGGTATCGACCTCTCCGTAGCGGTCGAGCTGGTCACGGAAGAGGTTGGTGAAGGCGAGGACCGAAGGGGCGAGTGCGGCAGCGGCGGGGGGTAGCGTCGCTTCGTCAGTTTCGAAGAGGCCCACGGTGGAGGTGGCGCATCGGATGCGTCCCGTGACCCGCGCGGAATTGAGGAGCGTGCTGGCGATGCCGCGCATGAGGTTGCTGCCCTCGCGGTTGTGGAGGAACGGGCGGGAATCGGCCTCGAGGGCAGCGGCAACGATGCGGGCAGTGGTGGTCTTGCCGTTGGTCCCGGTGATGAGCACGCGCCCGCCGCCAAGGCTCCGGCCGAGGTCACGGACGAGGTTGGGGTGGACCTTTTCGGCGACGAGCCCGGGGAGGGCGGTGCCTCCGCCCCGGCGGAGATGCCGGGTGGCGAAGCCGGCGGCCTTGCCGGCGCTGACCGCGGCCGCGAGACGAAGCCGGTTCACCGCTCCATCATGCCGCGCGGGATCGACTCAATCCAAGCGTTCAGGCGCGGGCCGAACCAAGGAGGCCGGCCTGGCGGAGGACGCCGAGGATGCGGTCGCGGGCGATAACGCCGATAACCCGGCCATCATCGACCACGGGCATGTGGAGGAGCTCTTCTGTCTCCATTTCAAGCAGCACATCGGAGAGCAGGCGGTCGCGGGCCGTGGCCCGGAGGCGGCCGCTGGGGACCATCGCCTCCCAGGCGGTCACGCGGTCCCAGTACTCCTCGGGGATCTCGCGCATCTGGTAGCCGCTGAGGATGCCCGCGAGGCGGCCATCCTGCTGCACGAAGTAGCAGACGCGGGGATTGAGTTCGAGCACGCCCCGCGCGAGGGAGGCGACGGAGAGGTTCCCGGCAACCACGGGGGGGTCGGCATTCATGATGTCCTCGGCACGATAGCGCTGGAGCTCGCGGACGAGGCGGTTCTGGAAGAGGCTCTGGCGGGCGGCGTTCTCGAGGAAGATGCCGATGAGGACGAACCAGATCCCGCCGGCCAGGTCACGGGCGACCCACACGTCGAAACCGAAGGCGGCAAGCGTCCCGAGCCCGATCATCACGGCGGCGAAGCCGCGGCCGGTCCAGCCGGCGACGGTGGTCGCGCGGTGGTAGCTGCCGGTGATGAGCCAGACCGCCGCGCGGAAGACGCGGCCGCCATCCATGGGGAACGCCGGGAGGAGATTGAAGGCCCCGAGGATGACGTTCATGATCGCGAGCCAGACGAGGACGAAATCGATTGGGCGTTCGCCGCTGGCGCCCGCGAGCCACCAGGCGAGGACGAAGAGGCCGCCGAGCGCCAGACTCACGAGCGGCCCGGCGATGGCCATCAGGAGCTCGTGCCAGGGGCGCGCGGCTTCCCGGGTGATCTGGGCGACGCCGCCCAGGACGAAGAGGGTGATGCTTTTCACGGGGATCTTGAACGCCCGCGCGACCAGGCTGTGGGCGAGTTCGTGGAGGACCACCGAGGCGAAGAAGACGAGCACGCTGGCGATGGCCATGGCGTAGTGCGTCAGCGATGAGGCATCTTCGAGGGCATCGGGGTAGAACTGTGTCGCCAGGTACCAGGTGGTGATGCCGAAGAGGACAAACCAGCTGGGGTTAACCAGGACGGGGATGCCCAGGAGGGAGCCGAGGCGGATGTTGCGAAGCCCCATACCGGGCACTGTACGCCTCCCGCGGTAAGGCTGCTGTCAGGCTGCCCGGCCTATCCCGGGTTCTTGCGGGGAGGAGGCGCGGGAGGATTCTCGTCGTCTTCGACAACGGCCTCCCATGCAAGGTAGAAGTAGAAGAGCCCGAGAAGGACGGGGACGAGGAAGGCCGGGTGTCCGCTTGCGAAGAGGCCCCAGAGCCCGCCGATCGTCATGAACATGAGCGCGCCCACGTACACAACGAATGCTCCCCAGCTGAAACCGAGTGGCAACATGCTGTACTCCTTCGTGGCGCATCCTATCAACCATCCATCCACCGTGGCACCCGCCAAACCGATGGAATTCCGTTAGAACGGCGGCGGAGCCGGTGTGGGCTCGCGGGCTTGCGCGGCAGTCCGCCGCGGGCAAAGCTTCGCCGACGAACCACACAGGAGACGCCCATGCATCCCGAGTCCACCCGCGTGACCATCCAGGAAGGCGTGCTCATCGACACGGTTGATGGGCGCGAGCTCCGTTACGACATCTTCACGCCACCGGGGACGCCGAGGAATGCGCCGGGCGTGCTGCTGGTACACGGCGGCGCGTGGATGCAGGGCGACCCGTCGCAGCTGCGGGGCTACGGGATCTTCCTTGGGCGGCTGGGGTATGTCTGCGTCTCGGCGGCCTACCGGCTGAGTGGCGAGGCGAAGTGGCCGGCCCAGATCCACGACGTGAAGGCGGCGCTCCGCTGGATGCGGGCGAACGCGGAGTCGCTGGGGATCGACCCTTCCCGGATCGCCGTACACGGCAACTCGGCCGGGGCGCATCTGGCCCTGATGCTTGCCGCCACGGCAAACCGGCCGGATTGGGAGGGGGATGGCGTGCACCCGGGGGTCGATACCTCGGTGAAGGCCTGCGTGGCGATCTACGCGCCGACGGAGCTCGCCATGCGCTCGCTTTCGGACGCCATTGGGCAACTGATGGGGCCGGACGCCGGCGCGGAGGACTACCGGGCTGCAAGCCCCGTCACCTACGCCCGCGCTGACTTCCCGCCGACGATGCTGATCCACGGGATGAAGGACGAGGTGGTGCCGTGGCAGGCCAGCCAGAGGATGCTCGAGGCGCTGGAGAAGGCCGGGGCACCCGTCGACCTGCACCTGTTTTCGGGGCAGCCGCACGCCTTCGACGCCGACTCGGCCTATTCGCGGACGATCTCGAACCTCATCGACCTGTTCTTGCGGCGGTACCTGGCGTAGGGGCGCAAAGCACCCGGCCTGACCGACAAATCGCCGCTTTTTACGAACGTTTTACAGCAGGGTGGCAACCACAACGGCCCTTGCGGCGTTACACCTGATGCATGTACTCGCTTCGATTGCTACGGTAACGTGCAAGCGCACCGCGGTAACAGTGCGGGAGGAAGAATGAGCTGGTTTCAACGAAAAGCCTTTGTGGTGGTGACAACCACTGCCGGGCTGGTCGCAATCCTTGGCGCGACGCTTGGTGTCGCGGTCGCGAAGCATAGCAGCACCGTCGGCGGCGTCTGCTCTGGCGGCGGCGATGGGTGCAACATCCACTACGTCGGCGTGGTCAAGGCCGGTTCGGTCACCCCGGCGAAGTTCACGGAATGCCTGCCTTCGGGTTCGTGGACCGCGATCTACACCTGGGATGGCCCCAACCAGCGCTGGCTGCACTACTTCAACACGACCGCGGCGGGCGTGCCTTCGTACATCAACGACACGAGTGCTGGCGGGATCGCGACGATCCAGGGTTTCTCGGGCGTGGTGCTCGTGATGAAACTGGGTACGCCGATCCAGTCGGTCACCCTGCTCGATACCAACGGCGATTCCTGCTAGCCGGATTGACGGCGCTACCTCTTCGAAGACCCCCCGCGGATGGCCAGCAGGGGGTTTTCTGTTTGGCGGCGGGTCAGCGGGCAGCGCGGCGCTGGGCGAGCCCGGCCACGGTGCTGTGGCCGATTGGCCCCTCCTCGTCGTAAAGGCGGCACTGACCCACACAGACCCCTTCGGCGCTCCCGTGGTCGGTCACATCGAAGCCGATCCACTCGGTGCGCGGGAGGCGCTGCAGGTAGAGGGTGATATCGACGTTGATGTAGCTCAGGCCGTGCGTCCCGGAGTTGGCGAGCGGGCTGGCGAAATCGCAGGCGAGCGCCACACGCTGGAAGGGTGTGAGCTCCAGGCCTGCCACGAGGGGGCGGATCTCCCGCATCCAGATGCGCTTGCGGCCGGGGCTCCCGAAGCCACGGCCACGGGTCTCCCACATCGGTTGCCAGTCGCCGGGACGGTTGGCGGGGCGAGCCTCCGGTTCAATCTGGTCCGGTGGCGGCATGTCCCAGGGCTCAGGCTGCCAGACCTCGCCTTCCGGGACATCGCCGCGCTTAAGGAGGACGCCGCTGGCGCGGCCAATCGAAAGCCCGTCCGCAAAGCACTCGGCATCGACGACGCGGATGCGGCCGCCTTCGCGCACGGCCCGGGTCTCGACGCTGATCGGGACGAACGTCGGTAGCCGCCAGAGGTCGACGGTGAGGCGCGAGAACTGGAGGTCCGGGGCGCCGAAGCGCTGCTCGATTTCGGCGCCGAGCAGCCCGGCGATGACCCTGCCGTGAAGCGAGTTCGGGTCCCACGGGCCACGGCAGGAGGGATTGGGGATGTAGTGCTCGCCATCGCGAGCGAAGAAGGCGTCATCAGTCATGGGATTCGATCATGCCGGGGGGCCGGGGAACGGGCCACCGCGGGCTACCGGGGCGTGGTCATCAGCTCCGGGCCGGCCGGTGCGGTGCGTTCCGCGCCATCGGGCTCGAGGGTGACGAACATTCGCGTCATATCCGCCGGCAACGCAGGGAGGAGGACGAGCAGCTCTCCATCCTGGCCAACGAAATCGGCGGCCGCCCGGTCACCAGAGGGGCCTTCGCTCCAGACCTGGTAGTGGTGGCCGGTGGGCGCGGGGCCGAGGCCGGAGAAGCGGGCAACGCCGCCGGTGAAGTCGGATGAGACATAGATGACACCCTGGGTGCCCTCGCCCTGGAGCGGTAGCTGGATGGCCCGGGCGAGCAGCTCGCCCTCGAGGCGGTCGGCCCGGTCGCGCGCACCGATCCAGCCATTGATGGCGACGGAAAGGCCGACGGCCAGGACGAGGACCGCAGCCGCCGAGGCGAGGGCGATCGAGCGCCACGGGCCCGCGGTAACCGTGGAAGGCTGGACCAGGCGCAGGCGGGGCGGGGCGGGGGTCTCACCCGCTACGCCGGCGATCCGGGCGCTGACGCCCGCGGAGATGCGCTCGCGGGCGCCGGCGGCCATTTCCAGCGGCTCGACCGCGAAGGCGAGAGCCTCGCCCGCGTGGAGGTAGACCTGGAGCTCATCGCGGCAGAGGGAGCAGGCTTCGACATGGGCGCGGACGGCGGCGGCCTCCGCGGGTTCGAGGAGGTCGATGGCGAAATCGGCCAGCAGATCAACGGCCTGTTCGTGCGTCATCATTCGAGTGCCTCCCGGATGGGAGCGAGGCTATCGCGGAGTTTATGGAGTCCCAGGCGCAGACGGCTGCGCACGGTCCCTTCAGGGAGACCGAGCTCTCGCGCCACATCCACGGGCCGTTTGCCCTGGTAGTACGTCCTCACCACCACCTGCTGCTGTTCCTCCGGGAGCCCGGCGAGCGCCTGTCTTACGTGATCGCCGGTGAGGCCGGCGAGGACCGTTTGCCAGGTGTCGCTCGGGTCTCTCAATGCATATACGGCGGGAGTGTCATCGATCGATCGTTCGGGAGTGCGGGCGCGCTTACGAAGCACATCAATGGCCTGGTTGCGGACGATGGAGAGGATCCAGCTGCGTTCGGCCCCTCGTTCGGGGTCGAACATCCGGGCGCGTTGCCAGACCCGGACGAACGCATCCTGGACGGCCTCCTCCGCGAGTACCGCATCGCGCAGCACCTGGACCGCGACGGCGTAGGCGGGGCCGGTGTACTCGGCGACGACGGCATCGAAGGCATCGGCGTGGCCGTCACGGAACTGGAGGAATGGGCTGACGGTGGGAGCGCTCAAAAGAATTTCCGTCCAGCAATGATCGATTGCTTGTGCAACCTTCGTACATGGAGCGAACGGGCCCGCGGGAACGCAGGGCGCGACAACACGAAACTGGAGGTCCTCTCGATGATCGCAGCACGGACATCGAACCCAGCCGCCCGGGTCCTGCTCCTGGCCGGCGCCGCCCTCATCGCCGCACTGGTTGCGGCCCTGTCGTTCGCACCACGCGGTGCGAGTGCCGCCGATAGCGGGCGCGTCCGCGTGATGCACGCTTCGCCCGATACCCCGGCCGTCGACATCTTTGTTGATGGCGCCAAGGCAGTCACCGCGCTCGCCTTCCCGAACAGCACCCCGTACGTGACTCTCCCGGCGGGCGCCCATAACGTGAAGGTGTTCGTTTCACCCTCCAATGGTAGCGGAGCGCCGGCGCTCGAAGCCAACCTTGAGATCGGCGCGGGCAGGGACTACACCGTCCTGGCCGTCGGCGAACTCGGCAAGGCCACCCTTGGCCTCTACGTCCTCGAAGATGACAACAGCACTCCGGCGGGTAATAACGCCCACATTCGCCTCATCCATGCCTCGCCTGATGCTCCGCCGGTGAACGTCGCGGTGGCCGGCACGAACACGAACGTCTTCACTGGCGTCGCCTACCGCAACTTCGGCCCCTACACCCCGGTCCCGGCCGGCACCTACAGCCTCGATGTGAAGGTCAACGCCAGTGGCGCGACCGTCCTCACCATCCCGGGCCTCAAGCTCGAAGCCAAGACTGTCTACACGGCCGTCGCGGTGGGCCTTGCCGGCAACGGCACCCTGAAGGTCATCCCGCTGGTCGACTCCCCGGCCCCGAAGGCGCCCGCCGCTCCTTCGACCGGTAACACGCTCGCCCAGGGTAGCAGCTCGATGCTCCCGGCCATGATCGTGGTGGGTGCGGCGCTGGTCGCCGGCTCGGCCGGCCTCGCCTACGCGGCGCGGCGCGCTCGCTAAGACCCGCACTCCCGCAGCCAATCAAGGGGCAGGCGTTTCGCCTGCCCCTTCCTGCGTCCCACGCGATCGCCAGTCCGGCAGGGGGACCATGCCGAGGACCTGGTAGATCGGCGCGGGCGCGCCATCGCGGAGGCGGCCGCTGAATACCCAGAGGAGGGTGAGGGAGGCAAGGAAGAGCGCGCCGAGCCCTGCGATACTGAGCACATCGAGCAGGCGGGAATCGGGGCCGGAGGCGCTGAGGATGGCATCGCCGGCGAGCGTGTAGTTGAGGAAGTTCCAGCTCCCGTGGAGCAGGACACCGGCCGGATAGCCGGGCAAGTAGCGTGGCCGCCGGCGGAAGAGCCCGAAGAAGCCGAGGGCGGCGAGTCCCGTCGCGGCCGAATGGAGCGCGCCGGTGCCGGCGCGGCCGACGGCGAACAGCCACCATTCGCCCGTCATCTGCTGCTCGCTCACCTGGGAGGGGTTGACCACGGCCAGGCTGTTCTGGAAGGTCTCGAGGATGTTGAAGCCGGCGCCCGCCAGCACACCCCAGACAAAGCAGCGGGCGGCGCCGCCTTTGCGGAAGAAAAAGAACGCGACCAGCATCCCTTTCCAGAACTCCTCATTGATCGGCGCGACAACGGAGAGGACCGAGAGGTCGAAGGCGATGCCCCAGGAGTCGGGGACGGTCCAGAGGTATTCATCCACAGCCCAGCGGTCGCCGAAGCCATGGTTTTCGATGAGCCACGCGCCGGCGAGCAGCATGTAGAGCGTGTTGATGATGCCGGCGACGGTGGTGGCGCCGATCGCGCCGTAGATGACGCCGCTCGTCCACTCCCGCCAGCTGAAGGGCCAGGCCCAGGCGTTCGACCGGGCGTAACGGCGCGAGACCGCGAGGGCAATGGCCAGGGAGGGGATGCTGACGATGCCGACGTTCGTCAGGGGGAATAGCCAGGGGAGCCGCTCCGGGTTGTTGACCTGGAGCTGGCCGAGGCCGACCAGGAGGGGAAAAGCCACGAGCAGCAGGCCGATGACGGCCCACCAGCGGACCCGCTCGCCCATGGCCGAAGAGCCCGTGCGGCCGAGGGAGGACGCGGCCTGGTAGACCAGCATCCCACCGAGACTGAGGGTGACGATGGCGGTGCCGAGGAAGGCGTTGACCTGGAAGAGACGGTCCCGGGGCTCTTCATCGACGGCGAGGAGGAGGGCGAGGGCGCCGAGGCCGTTGAGGAACGCGAAGGCGCCGACGACAACCGCTCCGCCGAGCACGAGCGATCGCCGCCTGCCGATGGGGTTACTCGCCTTCGAAGCGGGTGAGCGTACCGGCTGAAACCACGAAGCGCCCCGCCGCGCGCGTCATGATGTCGCGCAACCGGTCTGGATCGGCGGTTGTCACGAGCGTCTGCTGGAAGGTATCCACATATTCAAGGACGCCGCGCCGGCGGCGGGCGTCGAGCTCGCTGAGCACGTCGTCGAGGAGGACGACGGGGTCATCGCCGAGGGCGCGGCGAAGGTAGCTGGCCTCGGCCAGGCGCATCGAGAGGGCGGCCGTGCGCTGCTGGGCGCGGGAGGCGAAGGAATCGGCGGCCATGCCATCGATCTCGATCTGGACATCGTCGCGGTGGGGGCCAACAAGGGTAGCGCCGGCGGCAATTTCGCGCGGGCGGAGGTTGTTGAGTGCCCTGAGCATGCGCGCGGTCCACTCGGTGTCGTCGATGGGGGAATCGGCGGCGTCGAGGCCGCCGAGGGATGGCCGGTAGGTCAGCTGGAGCACTTCCTGGCCATCGCTGAGGCGTTCCATCTGCTGCTGGGCCTGGGGGACGATGTGGCCGAGGGCATCGGCGCGGGCCCAGAAGATGGTCCCACCAGCGTGGGCGAGCTCCTGGTCCCAGAAGTTCAGCTCCTGCGAGGACGCCTCGCGGTTCTGGATGCGCTTGAGCAGGCTGTTGCGCTGCTGGAGCACCTTGGCGTACTTCTGCATGGCGCGCAGGTACCCGCGGTCGACCTGGGAGATCATCATGTCGAGGTAGCGGCGGCGCATGAGCGGGGGGCCTGCCACGATCTCGATATCGAGCGTGGTGAAGAGGACCGCGCAGAGCTGGCCGACGGCGTCGGAAGCCTTCTTGGGCACGCCGTTGACGCGGACGCGCTTGCCGGCGCGGTGGCTGGAATCAGTGGTGCGGCCGACGATGGCCAGCTCGAGGGCGAGGTTGCCGGCCGAGCGCTCGACTTCGCAGGCGAGGCGGGCGACGGGGAAGTCGCTGGGGATGATGTCGCGGCGGACGAGGTCACCATCGGTGCTGGCGCGGCTCGAGCGCAACGTTGAGAGCAGGTAGATCGCTTCGAGGAGGTTGCTCTTGCCCTGGGCGTTTTCGCCAATGAACAGGTTGAGCCCCTTGTCCAGGCGCACGGAAGAGCGCACATAGTTGCGGTAGTTGCTCAGTTGCAGCTCGAAGATAAACACGGTGGATTACCAGTATAGCTGGCCCGATCGGGCGTGTGGGCCGTTTTTTTCGTTTCGTCACGAAACTCGCTCCCAGCGGTGAACGGGCCGGAAAGCGATGGGCGCGCACAAGAGGACCCGGTTGTGCGCGGCGCCGGTATACTTCCGTCCTCATGGCACACCACACGTATTGTCCCCGCTGTTCGATGACCCTGACGACGAAGGAGGACGGTGGCCGCGAACGCCCGGCCTGCCCCGCTTGCGACTACATCCACTACGGCGACTTCTCCATTGGCTGCGCGGGGGTGGTGATCCGCGAGCAGAAAGCGCTGCTTGTGCAACGCGGGTGGCAGCCCTTCGCGGGCTCATGGCAGATCCCGGGTGGGTACGTGGAACACGATGAGCCGCTGGCCCAGGCCGTGGAAAGGGAAGTGCTGGAAGAGGCGGGGATCGAGGCGCGCGTGCGGGACGTGATCGCCTTCCGCCATGCCATTGCGGGGCCGATGGGTGGTCCGACGACGAACCTCTACGTCGTCTTCCGGCTCGACCCGCTCGGCATGGGTGACCCACGGTTCGATGGCGACGAGATCGCGGACGCGGGCTTCTTCAGCCTGGAGGAGATGGCGGCGATGGATGCCGTGCAGGGGCTTTCGAAGTGGGCGATCGAAAAGGCGCTGCGGGCCGGCGAAGGGTACGGGCTCCAGCTCGAGCCGGCGACGGGGTTCGGGGCGCGCGCGGGCTGGCAACTCTTCGGGCTCGGGTAGCCGCGGGAGGCGGGCACGCTTCTCCCCTACGGGGGAGTTCGGGCATACTGGGGCGTACAGCCCGCCACCGGGCAACCCCCTATCCTCAATCCCGGAATCGGAAGACTGACCATGCCGCGACACCCCAACGAAGCTCTGTTCGAGGGCGAGAAGCCCTTCCCCATCATCCCGACCTGCGAGCACTTCGCGGGGACCGAGGAGCGCATCGCCAAGGCGTTCCAGCTGCAGCAGCAGATGGGGCCGGTGTTCGACATCACGATGGACTGCGAAGACGGCGCGCCCACCGGCGCGGAGAAGGCGCACGCCGAAATGGTGGTGCGGATGCAGAACAGCCCGGGCAACCCGTTCAACATGGCGGGCGTGCGCATCCACGATTACACCAATGAGCACTGGAAGCAGGACGTGGACATCATCGTCCCCGGCGCTGGTGAACGGGTGGCCTACATCACGGTCCCGAAGTCGGTGAAGGCGGTCCACCTGGCGGAGATGGTTGACTACATCCGCAACACAACCGCGAAGGCAGGGATCAAGCGCGAGATCCCTATCCACGCGCTGATCGAGACGCACGGGGCGCTGCACGAGGTGTGGCAGATCGCCGAGGTGCCGAACATCCAGGTTTTGGACTTCGGCCTGATGGACTTCGTGAGCGCGCACCACGGCGCAATCCCGTCATCGGCGATGCGTTCGCCGGCCCAGTTCGACCACGCGCTCCTGCATCGGGCGAAGGCGGAGACCGTCGCGGCAGCACTCGCGAACGGGATCGTCCCTGCCCATAACGTGACGCTGGAGCTGAAGGATACGGACTTCATTTATAACGATGCGCGGCGCGCGCGCGAGGAGTTCGGCTTCCTGCGCCAGTGGAGCATCTACCCGGCCCAGATCGAGCCGATCACGCGGGCGATGGCGCCGGCGATGCCCGAGGTGGAAGAGGGCGAGGCCATCCTGCTCAAGGCCTATGCCGCTGACTGGGGCCCCATCCAGCACGACGGCAACCTGCACGACCGGGCGACCTACCGCTACTTCTGGGAGCAGCTGCAACGGGCCCATGTGACGAACGTGAAGCTCAATGACGAAGTGCTGCGGACGTTCTTCGCGGATTCCGTACCGGCCTGAGAGACCGTTCGGAACGGATTTTCAAGGAAGGGGCGCCGGTGCGCCCCTTCTTCGTGGCCCGCGGTTCGGCGGGCTACTGCCAGGGCTTCCAGACCATCAGGAAGGTGATGGCGATGGCGGAAAAGCCCATGAAGCCCCCCACGACCTGTATCTTGCGGCTGGCGTCCATGTAGGCGGGCGGGAAATCGCCATCATCGGGGACACCATCGAGCGCGGCGATGGCCTTTGCGACGGTGGGGCGCTGGATGCCGAGCGAGATGGCGACGACCAGCACATACCAGGCGATGGCGACGCCGAGCCAGAGCGGGAAATCGTCCTTGTAGCCGGTGTTGTCATCAAAGATGAGCCCGAGGCCGAACAGAAAAACGAGGAGCGCCCCCGGGAGCACGACGATCTTCTCGAGGTGTTCGCCGAACTGGAGGGCGAGGCGCGTTGCCCCCACGCCGCGCCGTTCGGCCCACCCCTGCAAGAACGGGTAGACGAAGGTCACGCCGATGGCGACCAGCGCAATGGCAATGTGAAGGAACGCCTGGATTTTGTAGCTGTCCATTCGGTGGTTTCTCCAACAAGTATCGGGTCGGCGCGAATCCTAAAGGAACATTCACCGGAGCGAAACTGGGCCGTCAGCCCGGAGGTGCCGACAACCACGGCGTGAGCCAGCTGCGGCTGTCCAGTGGGGGTGGGGAGCCCCGGCGGAGGAGCCCGGGATGATGGGAGGCTGGAGCGTGCCCGGGATCCTGGCCTTTGCCGCCTGCAGCGTGGGTGCGGGGTACGGCGCGTGGCGGTTCTTCGTCGCCTATCACATCACCGGATGCCGGATTTCGTTTGCGATGGCGGCGCTATCGGCGATGGCCCCGGTGGCTGCGCTCACGCTGGCGGGGGCCACGGGCGAAGGCGCGGGAGTGCGGGCGGGCCTCCCCGCCGTGGGGGCGGTGGCGCTGACCGGGTTCGGGCTCTCGCGGAGCCGCTGGCTGACACCGATGACGGTCGGGTTGTGGCTGCCATCGGCGGTGGCGCACTGGCGGGCCGGCGACGGAGGGCCGCTCACGGAACTTCTCGAGCGGGCACTGGGCGAGGACGGCGCCGCCCATGCTTCGCGGACGGCGGCGCTTGTCGAGGCGATCACTGAACCGCTGGGCATTCCTGCCACAGAGACGGATGAGACCATCCTCGCGGCGTTGCTTCACGGGCTTGGCGGCGGGCTGGCGGGCGGGGAGCGGCGCACCCCGGGCATGATGGACTGCGGCAGCAGCGCGCACATGGTGGGCCGCGTTCGAGGCTGCCGGGCAGCGGCGGCGATCATCGAGGCCATCCCGGAGCGCTGGGATGGGGCGGGCCCGCGGGGATTGAAGGCGGAGGAGACGCCGCTCGGCGCCCGGGCAGTTGCGGCAGCCGAAGCGTTCGACCGGGCATCAAGCGGCGGATTGGCCCGGGCGCGGGCAACCGTACGCGGCGAGTCGGGGACGGCGTTCGACCCGGTGGTGGTGGATGAGTTGATGCATCTGACGCGGGCGCTCGCCAGCGCCTGAAGGCCCGTGACCCTGTCCACCTACGTCCGGCTGTCGAATACCTGAATACGGGCCACCATATCGCAACTGGTGGGCCACGATTGATCGCTGGATGGCAGACGGATGACTCCACGCCCCGGAATCCTCCCCAGGCTCCCTCTCTCGGTGTTCTTCGGAGCCCTATTCTTCGCAGCGGGCGCCGTCCCGGCACTGGTCGTCGGGGCATCGAGCGACCCGTCCCTCCTGCTGAGCGGTGCGGTGGCTATGCCGGGACTGGCGATCGCCGGCATGGGCACGTTCCTGCTCCACCGCTGGGTTGCGCGGCCCCTGAGTGCGGCGGCGTTTGTCATCGGCGCAGCATCGGACGGCGACCTGGAGAACCGGGTGGGGCCAGCCCACCTGCGCGAAATGCAGGGCGTCTCACAGGCGTTCAACCGGATGATGGATTCGGTCCAGGAAGCGGCGGATTCGCTGACTTACCGGGCGTTCCACGACTCGCTGACCGGCCTGCCGAACCGGGCCCTGTTCCTCACCACGTTCACCCGCGCGCTGGCCGAGACGGAACACGCGAACCGGGTGGCGATCATGTTCCTGGATGTCGATCGCTTCAAGTACCTGAACGACTCGCTCGGACATGGCGTGGGCGACCAGCTGCTCTCCGTGTTCAGCCAGCGGCTGGTGAGCGCGGCCGAGGGGCAGATGGTCGCGCGCCTGGGGGGTGACGAGTTCACCGTGCTGGTGCAAGCGGCGAACGCGCAAGCGGCGGCGATGCGCATCGCCGAGCGGGTGCTCTATTCACTGCGGCGGCCGTTCTCGCTTTCGGGGCAGGAGATGTTCGTCTCTTCGAGCATCGGCATCGCGGTCTCGACGGCCACCGACCGGACGAGCACCGAGCTGCTGCGCAAGGCGGATATCGCCCTCTACCGGGCGAAGGCCGAAGGCCGCTCGCGGTTCGTGCTGTTCACCGAGGAGCTGGATACGACGCCGACGGAGCGGTTCGACCTTGACAACGCGCTGCGCCGCTCGGTGGAGCGGGATGAGCTGTTGCTGTACTACCAGCCGCTCGTGGACCTGCGCTCCGGCGACATCTGCGGGACGGAGGCGCTGTTGCGCTGGGACCACCCGCACCGTGGGATCCTTTCGCCTGCGACGTTCATCTCCATCGCGGAGGAGACGGGGGAGATCGTGCGCATCGGCCAGTGGGTGCTTGAGGAATCGTGCCGCCAGGCGGTCGAGTTCCAGCGGTTGCGGCCGGGCTACCCGCTGACGCTTTGCGTGAACATCTCAGCCGCGGAGTTCCGGCAGCGCGACCTGCCGCGGCGGATCGCGGAGATCCTCGAAGGGACGGGACTGCCAGCGCGCCAGCTGAAGCTCGAGCTGACCGAGAGCGTGCTCATCCAGGACATCCCCTCGACGCTGGACATGCTGGGCGAGCTGCGGGACCTTGGCGTCGGCCTGGCGATCGATGACTTCGGGACGGGCTACTCATCGCTGAGCTACCTGCAGAGATTGCCGGTCGATACGCTCAAGGTGGACCGTTCGTTCATTGCGCGGCTGGGCGCTGATGCGACCTCGGGCCCGGTACTGCGGGCGATCGTGGAGATGGGCAACGCGCTTAACATGAACGTGATCGCCGAGGGGATCGAGAACCAGTGGCAGTGGGACTACCTGGCCGACATCGGCTGCCGGCAGGGACAGGGGCACTTCTTCAGGCCGCCGATGGAGGCGGCAGAGTTCGCGCAGTTGCTGGCCGCGCACCGGCCGATCCACGCGCTGCGGCCACGCCGCCTGCCCCGCCCCGCCTGAGACGCCCGCAGGGTCAGAACGGGAGACCTTCGAGGCCGAAGAGGGTGCGGGCGTAGCTCGCCCGGCCGAGGTGGCCGTTCCCATGCCCGATGAGGCCGTGGAGGACCGCTTCCATGCGCGGGATGGGCCCCCAGGGGCGCATGACCTGGACTTCGGCAAGGAAGGCGTCACTCATCGCGGCGATGCGGGGCACGACCGCATCGTGGACGGCGCGGGTGTAGCGGTCGAACTCGGCGGGCTCGGGGAAGCGCATGCTGTAGGCATCGTCCGGGTCCTGGCCGGTGCCCTGGTCGACCTTCGGGAGGCCCCACTGTTCGTGGAAGCTGTGCTGGAGCCAGACCGGCTGCTCGCGGTCGAAGACGAAGTGGACGATGTTGTCGA
>CAZRUZ010000026.1:0-20989 GCA_964603275.1 uncultured Anaerolineaceae bacterium
TCGATCGTTTCGAACCAGACGCCCGCCATGTTCCGGCCCGAAAGCCAGCGCTCATCGCGCGGGCTCAGGCCGATCACGGTGCTGCATTGCGCCCCCACCAGGTCCTCTGCCGTGATCCCCACAGTCCAGCCGAGCCGTGCCGCCTGGGCCACGATCTGGTCCGTGGTGTGGATGTCCTTCGGCCGCCGGATGCGGGGGATGGCCTCCATCTCCGCCCTGGTCGCGAACATCTTCATCCCGATGGGCGTGGTCTTCAGCCGCAGCAGCCGGTTCAGGCTATCGATGAGCGCAACCCAGTCATACTGCGCCGGTTCCTCTGCGGGGATCTCCCCGGGGTCTATCACGGTCATCCCTTCACTCCTCGGCGGTGAGTTTCGGGTATGCTACCGCTCCCGTATTCGGGCCGCGCACTTCGCGCCGAGGAGTCCTCACGTGCCAACCGTCACTGTCCGCGATGCCACCTTCTTCTATACCGACCAGGGCGCCGGCGACCCGATTCTCTTCATCCACGGGCTCACCTGGGACCACACCCTCTGGGACCACCAGGTGGCGGCACTCAAGGACACCTACCGCTGCATCGCCGTCGACCTCATCGGCCACGGCCAGACGCCTGATGTCGACCACGAGTACTCGTTCTTCGACCTGGCCGACTACATGGCAGCGCTTCTCCACGCCATCGGCATCCCCGCAGCCCACGTCGCCGGCCTTTCCATGGGCGGGATGACCGCCATGCCCATGGCCCTCGAACACCCCCACAGCGTGCTCAGCCTCGCCCTCCTCGATACGGACGCGCAGGCCGAGTCCCCGGAGAAGGTGGCCGCGTATGGGCAGCTTGCCCAGGCCGCCCAGGCCGTGGGCTGGGGCCCGGTGGCCGAACCGGTCGCGAGCATCCTCTTTGGGGCGCCCTACCTGTCCGACCCGGACCGCAAGGCCGCGGTGATCGCCAAGCTGGTCTCCAACAACGTTGAAGCGGTCGGCGGGCGGGCGCTCCGTACGGTCAGCAACCGGGCCGGCATCGTCGACCGCATCGGTGCGATCAGCGCGCCCACAACGGTCATCGTCGGTGAACTCGACACTGCCACGCCGCCGGACAGGGCCGAGGCCATGGCGGCGGCCATCCCGAGAGCGGCGCTGGTCGTCATCCCCGGGGCGGGCCACCACGCCCCGCTCGAGAACCCGGATGCCGTGACCGCGGCCCTCCGGGAACACCTCGCCCGCGCCAGGTAAACGCTCGCCGCCCTTTCCGATTCACGGCTCGCGATTCACGATTCACGATTCGGCGCCGGGTTCCTCCTCGCCCTAACGCCTATCCAAGGCGCGCCAGGGATGGCGCGCTGGGATGGCACTCGCCCGAAGACCGCCCGGCGCGGAACACGTCGCACCAACGTCGTAGGGGCGTATGGCAATACGCCCCTACGACCCGGAAGACGACCGCCCTCACGGCCACGGCCCATCCGGACCGCGACCAACAGGGAGCGGCACTCCGGCATGCCACCCACCGACGCCCTTTCCGATTCACGATTCGGCCCCGGGTTCCTCCTCGCCCTAACGCCTACCGGCTGCCCCCTGTCGCCTACCCACGTGAGCCATAAGGGATCGGTGGGAAGGTATAAGCACAATCCTCTTGCCGTGTCGTGGACAGTGGCGCAGGATTGCCTGCCAGCTGGCACGATCGCGGCGCCAGGCGCCGCCCGGAGGGAACGATGACCACCGAAACCGAAACGCTGACCGTGAAGGACGGCACGCTCTGCGGGCCCATCAGGCGCCCGATCAACCGCGCGATCACGGCCAAGGGCAGCATCCACGATGACGAGACGGCGACGAAGCTGGGTATGCGCGGCGGGACGGTCGCCGGGTCGGTGCACATGGACCTCTTCGGCCCGCTGTTCATGGAGACCTGGGGCGAACGCTGGTGGGAGCGCGGGACGCTTTCGCTGTACTTCCTGAACGCTACGACGGACCGCGAACCGGTGCGCGCCTTCATGAAGCTGCCGGCCGACCGCGCGGCCGATGGCCAGGTCGATGTGTGGGTTGAGCGCGAAGACGGTATGCCCGTGGCCGAAGGCACCGCCTCGGTCGGCAACTGCACGGAACCAACCGCCCTGCTGCGGAAACCGCTCGACCGCTTCGACTCCGGGGACCTGCGCATCCTGGCCGGCGTCAAGCCCGGCGACCCGATCGCCACGACGCAGGGGATGGTGACGGCGGAGACGGTCGAGACCCACCTGAAGTACACGACCGACCCGCTGGAGATCTCCCGCGCATCGCGCTGGGGACGCCCGGTGGTACCCATCACCAGCTACATCGGGCTGCTGTACTCGCAGGCTTCGGCGCCGCTGCGGAAGCAGATCAAGGACGTGGTCGGATTGTTCGGGGCGATCGAGATCCGCAACATCAACGGGCCGCTGCTGGTGGATGAGCCGTACAACCTGGCGGGGAAGGTTGTCGCGGTCGGGCAGAGCCCGAAGACGGAGTACTACTGGTACGAGACCTGGGCCGACGATGCGAGCGGCAAGCGCATTGCCGAGCACCGGATGCTTTCACGCTTCATGAAGGCATCGAGCCCGCTCTACAGGCAGTAGCGCCAGCGGCGCCCAGGCGGGAGCTATCCGTCCACCAACCACCTGCACCGCCGCGGCGCGCAGCCCGGCAGGAGGCGTAGCAATGCGATTCACCGACACACCCGAGCTCGCGATCTGGCGGGGCGAGGTCCGGGCGTTCATCCAGCAGCACTGGGGCGCAGGGCACGACCGCGATGAGCTCGCCTCGCACGGGCCGCGCTCGGGCCGTTACGCGGAGATCGGCGCGAAGACCCGCACCTGGCTCGACAAACTGGCCGAACGGCGCTGGATCGCCCCCGCCTGGCCGGAGGAGTACGGCGGCGCCGGCATGTCCGTGCTCGAACAGTTCGTCCTCAGCCAGGAGCTGCACGAGGCGGGGGCGCCGACCAGCCGCCCGATGATGAACCTGGTTGGCCCGACGATCATGCTGCACGGCACGGAGGAGCAGAAGGCCGAGCACCTGCCGCCGCTGCTGCGTGGCGAAGTGCAGTGGTGCCAGGGCTTCAGCGAGCCCGGCGCGGGTTCGGACCTTGCCAGCCTGCAGACGCGGGCGGTCCGCGATGGTGACGATTATGTCGTAAACGGCCAGAAGATCTGGACGTCCGGGGCGCACACGGCCCAGTGGATGTTCATGATGGCGCGGACGGACCCCTCGGCGCCGAAGCACCGGGGGATCAGCTACCTGTTGCTGCCGATGAGCTCGCCCGGGCTGACGGTGCGGCCGCTCATCAACATGGCCGATGGGCACGCCTTCAACGAGGTGTTCTTCGAAGACGTGCGGGTGCCGGTGAAGAACCGCATCGGCGAGGAGAACCGGGGCTGGTACGTGGGCGCGACCACGCTCGACTTCGAGCGCTCGAACATTTCGCGGGCGATCCACTCGCGGAAGTCCGTGACCAAACTCGCCCGTTACCTGCGCGAACGTCCAGCGGGGGCATCCGGCGCGCAGACACACCGCATGGAAGTGGCCGACCGGGCGGTCGAGACGGGGGTCTGCGAGCTGCTCTCGTACGTGATCGTCACGATCCAGGCCCGGGGCGGGGTGCCGAACAAGGAAGCCTCGATGTGCAAGATGTTCGGCTCGGAGCTTTCCCAGCGGCTGGCCCGGACCGAGATGCAGGTGACGGGGATGACCGGGCAGGTGCGCTATTCGCCCTACCTGGAGGACTACGGCATGGACCCGGCGATGGCCTACCTGAGCGTCGTGCCGGCGACCATCGCGGCGGGTTCGAGCGAAGTGCAGCGGAACATCATCGCCACGCGCGGCCTCGGGCTACCGCGGGGTTAGCAGGCAGAGCAAAAGGAGAACGACCATGGCATACGAGTTCATTCTTGTGGAACGCTACAGTGACGTCGGCGTGGTCACGCTCAACCGCCCCGAGCGGATGAACGCGATGACCTACCAGATGTCGCAGGAATACAGCGACGCGGTCGCCGAGCTGAACGAAGACCCGGCGGTGGGGGCGATCGTGGTCACCGGCGCGGGGCGATCGTTCTGCGCGGGCGTCGATATCTCGCGATTCGAGGACAACATCCGCGAGCGGGACGGCGAGGCGGTCGAACGGCCAAAGCCACGCTTCAACTGGGTGGAGTACGCGCGCGCGGCGAAGCCGATCGTGGTCGCGGTGAACGGGCCCTGCATCGGCGCGGGGCTGACGCGCGTGCTGCCGTGCGATGTGCGGATCGCCTCGGAGCGGGCGACGTTCTCGATCCGTTTCGTGCGCGTGGGGATTGTGCCCGAGCTTGGCAGCACGCAGATGCTGTCGCAGATTGTCGGCCTCCAGCACGCGCTCGACCTTTCGCTTTCGGGGCGGACGATCGATGCGCACGAGGCGGCGCGCATCGGCCTGGTGTTGAAGACGGTCCCGCACGAGGAACTGATGGCGACGGCGATGTCGCTCGCACGCGAGTACGCCCAGATCGGCCCGGAGTGCCTGCGCGAAACAAAGCAGCTCATCTACGCGAACTGCGTGGAGCAGGACATCGCCACGGTGATGCGGCGCGAAGGCGAGGCGCTGGCGCGGCGACGCGGTTCGGAAGAGCAGCGCGAGGCCGTGACAGCGTTCCGGGAGAAGCGGGAGCCGAAGTTCCGGTAGGGGATAGGCGGTAGGCATTAGGCGATAGCGATGAGACCGGCGCCGAGTCGTGAATCGCGATTCGTGGGGGCGGTGGTGGCGTGCCCGAGTGCCGCTCCCTGGTGGTCGCGGTTCGGATGGCAGCCCCGGTTGGTGTGGGGTCCCGGGCCTACCCTGGCCGCCGTTCGAGGAACTGGGCGCTGGCCCAGCCGTCGTGGCCGTCCGGGGTGGTGACCGCGACCCAGGTGACGCCACCTTCGATGCGGGTTTCGCCGCGTTCGAGGAGCAGCACCCCGTCGCGGTAGCAGCCAATCCTGGTGGCTGTCAGGGACGGCGCCTCGCGGACCTGGAGGCAGTCGCCGCCCGTGGCCACTCGGGTCACTCGCGCTGCGACCGCGCCCCGCACGATCGGCTGCTGGAAGGTGTCGAGGCCCTGTTCAAGTTCCCGGAGCGGCTGCAGACGCCCGGTCGCGAGGTCGATGAGCACCGCGGGGACATCGAAGGGAGCCGGCTCGCCGGGCGCGACCGGCACTTCGGCGTTGGCGATGAGGAGCCCGCTGCCCGCGAGGTAGGGGCCAACCCAGGCCGGGATTGTCGCCGAGGTGAAGAGGGAGATGACCCGGCCCGTGGCGGAGATTTGCCCGAAGTAGTCCGTCCTCGGGTGCGGGTCGGGCGGTCGGTCGAGGACGTAGCGCCAGCTGCCGTAGAGCGAGCCATCGGCAGTGCGGGCGGCGAGCCGGGCTTCGAGGTTCGGCGCTGGTTGGGCGCCCGCAATCTCCTTACCGGTGGCGTCGTAGACGGGGTCCGCGCCGAACTTGCGGGCGGCGTAGGGCGGCTCCCACACGAGGCCGATGCCGGGGACGGCCCGCGGCTGCAGGCCTTCCCCTGGCGGCGCGACGGTCTCGCCCGAGGGGTAGATGAAGAAGCGATGGAGCGGCCCATCGCCGCCGCTGTCCTGCCACTCGGCCATGATGGCCCCGTAGGGCGGGGCGACGGCTTCCGGGAAGGTCATCGCCGGGACGCTCCCGAACGCCGACCAGGTGATGCCGCCATCGGCCGAACGGTACACGTCGAACTCCCCTTCCCAGCCGCCCAGGCTCACCTGGCGGCAGCGCACTTCGGGGCAGGCAACGAACACGATCTGGCCGAGACGCTCATCGGCGGCCCAATCGACGATGGCCAGGGGGCCGAACTGGGCCTGCGCATTCGCGAAGAGGTCATCCTTGCGGATGGCGCCATCGTGGCCGCGGTAAACGCGCCAGAGGAGGATGGGGAAGCTGTCGGCGGCCCACGGGGCCGGGGCGAGGAAGACCACCAGGTCATCGGGCAGCGAGGTCTCCGAGCCGAGAACGAGCTCGCGCACCTCGACTCCGCTGATGCGGTCGAGGCCGGGCGATGGGGTGGCGGGAGAGGCCCCGGGCGGCAGGACTTCGACAGGGTAGATGCGGAAGCCGAGCCCCGTTTCGGACAAGCCGGGGAGCTGGCCCCCGTCGGCATTGGGCCCGGCAAACAGCGCGGCCTGCCAGCTGACCTCCGGCGCCGAATATCCATAGAGCCGGGGACCGGACGGAAAGACGTCGTAGCCGAAGACGAGCATGCCGGTACTCCCGATGCCGGCCTGGCCGAAGTCAAACGTCGAGAAGACCAGGGCAAACCGCTCGCTACAGTCGGGCGCCGGCGGCTGTTCGTTCACCGTGCGGACGACGGGACAGGCGATGCTGCGGAGCTTGCGGGGAGCATCCGCCGTTGCAGGCATGACCGTTTCGAGCCCCTTCTGGATATCGGCCCGCGCATGGCCGGTGCTGAGTGGTCCGCCGCCAGTCAGGCCATCGAGGTCGCCGGCCTGGATCCACTTCTCGGCGAGCGCCGCGAACTCGCAGATAACGAGGCCCGCCTCCTCAGGGCAGCTGTTGAGCCGGGGCGGGAGAGGCGCCGGAGTGACCGTTATCGTCGGGGGTACGGCGGTGGTGGTGGCTGTGGGCGCGGCCTCGTTCGAATCCCCCCACGAGCACGCTGCGAACAGGGTGGCACAGGCAATACCAGCCGCGAGCAAGCGACGGACCATGGACCGCACCTCCGCGCTCCCTTTGCCATCCTAGACGGTGGGCGCAAGCGCAGGGTTCCATCGAGAGGGGGGTTGGGCGGGAACGCCCGAGTGCCGCTCCCTGTTGGTCGCGGTTCGGATGGCAGCCGGGGGACTGGCGGCACCACGTTCGGGGGAGTCACATCCCAGCGCGCCCGGGTAGGCGAAAGGGGGTGAGGCGGTAGGCGATGGCGGTGAGGCCGGCGCCGGATCGTGAATCGTGAATCGGAAATGGCGGCGGGGGCCGTGGTGGCTGCTCGCGCGCTACGCCTCGAGGCCGTTCTGGCGGATGACGTTGGTGTAGTAGGCAGCGCTCTTCTTGGGTGTCCGCTTCAGCGTTTCGAAATCGGTGTGGATGATGCCGAAGCGCTTGCTGTTGCCGAAGGCCCACTCGAAGTTGTCCATGAGCGACCACTGGTAGTAGGCGCGGACGTCGCAGCCATCCTGGATGGCACCGTGGAGTCCGGCGAGGAAGCCGGTCAGCAGTTCGATACGAACGTGGTCGTCGATGGCGCCGTCGGGGCCGGGTTCGGCGTTGTCGCAGACGCCGTTCTCGGTGATGTAGATCTTCGGACGGCCGTATTCGTTCGAGACGAGGCGGACGAAGTCGCCGAGGGCATGGGGCGCGGCCTCGTATCCCATCGGTAGGAGCGGCAGGCGGGGCATCGCGTGTCGGAAGCCAACGCCCCGGCCGGGGTCAGCCTCGATCAGTGCGCGCGAGTAGAGGTTGGTGCCGAGGAAGTCCATCTTGCCGGCAATCGTCTCCAGGTCTCCGGGGAGCACGGGGAGCGGCGCATCGCGCGAATCGAGGTAACGGACGACCGAGGCCGGGTAACCCTTGCCGAAGACGGGGCCGTGGAAGAGGCGGGTATCGAAGTCGCGGGCAAGCTCCACCGCGTGGGCGGTCTCGGGGGTGTCGTCGGCGGGTTCGTAGCTCGTGTTCGCGTGGGTGATGCCGATCTCGCCCGGGTAGCCCCCGGCACGGAAGACCTGGAGGGCCTTGCCGTGGGCGAGGTGCGAGTGGTGGATGGCCTTCGCATAGGCCGCGAGGTCACGGATGCCGGGGGCCATCACGCCCGTGCGGTGGCCCATCTCGGTGAAGACGATCGGCTCGTTGAGGGTGATCCAGCGGGTGACGCGGTCGCTGTAACGGTCGAAGCAGATGCGCGCGTACTCGGCGAAGGCATCGGTGACGGCGCGGTTCGTCCAACCGCCAATGTCCTGCAGCGATTGGGGCAGGTCCCAGTGGTAGAGGGTGACAGCGGGCTGGATGCCGCGGTCGAGCAAGGCATCGATCAGGCGGTCGTAGAAGGCGAGGCCCTTTTCGTTCACGGCGCCGCGCCCGAAGGGGAGGATGCGCGACCAGGCGATGGAGAAGCGGTAGGTCTGGATGCCAAGCTCCGCCATGAGGGCGATGTCCTCGGGATAGCGGTGGTAGTGGTCGCAGGCGATGTCGCCGGTATCGCCACCCTGGATGCGTCCGGGCTGGCGGACGAAGGTGTCCCAGATGGAGACGCCGCGGTCATCTTCCTGGACCGCGCCTTCGATCTGATAAGAGGCGGTCGCGACGCCCCACTGGAAGCCATCGGGAAACTTGAGGAATGCCATTGCGGGATTATTGAGGATTGCGGGGCGCGTGTCAGCCGCCGGCGCCGGGGAGCCAGCGCGAACCTACGCCTTGCGGGGCTCCGTGGCATAACGACGCCGGACGGCCTCAACGATATCCAGGGCGCGCTTCTCGCTGGTGCGGGAGATCTTGATCTCCGCTCCCGCACCCTTCAGCCACAGCTGGTCAGAGTCGGGCTCAGGGACCTTCTCCGAGTCCGTACGATCGGTCATTTTGGGCCCTCCCCCTGCTTGAGTCGTAGTACAGGTTCAGCGAACCGTGGCGGTTCCGAAGCTCCCTGTCACGATACATCCCATAGTAGGACACCGAGAACACCGTCACAACGAGTTCAGGTGTCGCACTCTTAACGCGCCCGAGCCGCAATACGGTGGTCTTGCCGGGCTCGACATAGGCGAACCGGACCACGACCTGTGCCGCCTGGCTGAGGGGGCCGGACTCCATCGCCTGATCCTCGACAGTCCTCCACGCCACGAACAGACCGATCTCGATCTGGTAGGCAACACCGAGCGGAGCAGACTGCTGGTTGGTCACCCAAAGCCCCAGGTCGAATGCCGGCTCATCCGGGGAGTCAGGCCGCAAGGACGCGAGGTCCCCTGCGTCAACACCCGGCCCGAAGTCAGACGCGCTGAAGACCCGGCCAGCGGGAGGCGGGGAAAACCCGGGCTGCAAACCTTGCTGCCCGATGAATCCGGTGTCCACCCGAAGGTAGGGCATGAGGGAAAGGCGTTCCGCACGCTGCGTCGCCCGCAACTGGTCGAGGCCAAACACAACCCCGACAAGGGCTCCCAAAGCTGCAGCAGCGGCGATGGCCGTGGCAACGGCGCCAACAACTTCCCAGTCCAGGTACTTGCCGCTTGTGTTGAGCCCTCCGAACACCCAGACGCAGGCAAGGAAGACCACCGCGACGGCAAGACTCACTGCCAGGCCTATGACGTAGGCGAGTGCCACGTTCCGCACCGGCCGATACTACGGGGTCGGGCGCCCGCGCGCCAGAGAACCCGCACCAGCGGCGTGGCGCCGGGTACCGCCGCCGGCGCGGGGCGACCTTAACGGGTGGCGCGGTAGACTCGGCTCATGGCAACTGAAGTGATCGTCGTGCGGCACGCGGAGACCTACGGGAACATCGAGGGGCGCTTCTGCGGGCATTCGGAAACCGAGCTGACGCCGAAGGGCATCCAGCAAGCGCAGGCTCTCGGGCTACGGCTAAAGGGCGAGACCTTCGATGCGGCCTATTCTTCCGACCTCTCGCGGGCGATGCTGACGGCGCGCTATTCGGTCGAGCACCACGCGACACCACTCGAGCTGGCGACCGACCCGGACCTTCGCGAGATGCACTACGGCGAGTGGGAAGGGTTGCCGGCAACAGAGATCGGGGCGCGCCAGGCGGACCTGTTGCGCGACTTCTTCATGATGCGGCTGCCGGGAGCGCCCGGTGGCGAAACGATCGAACAGGTGCGCGAGCGCACGGCCGGGGCAATTCGCCGGGTCGTTGATGCGCACCAGGGCGGGCGGCTGCTGGTGGTCTCACACGGGAACGCCATCATGGCGATGCTGGCCGAGCTGATGGGGATGCCGCGCGAATCGACCTGGTCGTTCGCGGTGGCCAATACCTCGGTGACACGGTTGCAGTTCGGGCGCAGCGGGCGGGTGATGCTGACCGGTTTCAACGACCACGCGCACACGCTGGACCTGAGGGCCGAAGAATCGGCGAAGCGCAAGCTCGACCTGGTTGAGGATCCGGCGGCCACGCGCACGGTCTGACCCTGAAGGGAAAGCCTCCCCCTGCCAGATCTCAGCCGGCGAAGGTGAGGATGTCTTCGAGCGGCCTGCGGCGGCGGGGATGGGGGTCCCCGAGCGGGCGCCCGAAGCGGAGGAGCAGCTGTGGCGCGGCAACAGCCGCGGCGACCTCCTGGAGGCGGGGCCGGAGTTCCGCGAGCTGGCAGGGCTGGTTGAGATAGCCCGCCTGAACCCCTTCGAGAGCGGCCGTCAACAGGACCCGTTCGAGCGCCTGGCCGGCGGCCATCCACCCGGAGAGGTCATCCGATGGCGTGGTCAGGAGGGCGAGGGCGGGCGCACGCAGGGCGAAGACCTCGTCCTTGCCGGCAGTGGAGCCGCCAACGTTGAAGCGGCTCAGGACGAAGCGGACGGCGCCGCCAAAGTGTTCCACCGGCAGCCCATCATCGGAGCGGGCCGGGTGCATCCATGCTGCAAGTTCACGCCGCCAGCGCTTGTCGGCGAACTGGA
This sequence comes from uncultured Anaerolineaceae bacterium, assembly GCA_964603275.1. Classification (GTDB taxonomy): domain Bacteria; phylum Chloroflexota; class Dehalococcoidia; order Tepidiformales; family Tepidiformaceae; genus Amarobacter. Next base: position 10,591 of record CAZRUZ010000026.1, read on the forward strand.
TACGGTCGCCCTCCGCGACCAGGTCGGCGACGCGTTCGCGGACCTGCCTGCCTTCGAGCCAGTGCAGCGAGGCGCCTTCCGCCGCCGCCGCGTCATCGAGACGCCCGGTGAGCGCCGGATCGAGCGGCCCGGCGGCGAACGCTTCGCGGACGGTGTGCCGCAGGGGTATCGCAGGCGCGAGCGGGGCCAGTGGGACCGGGTCTCCGGGGGAGCAGGTCACCGTGGCGAGCAGGTCGCTCCCGCCGTCGGACGCGAGGACGAACGTGGCACCGAGCCCCATGGCCGCGGCGGCCGCGCGCAGGTTGAAGAGGGCGGCGGTGCAGCTGATGGTGAGCTCGCGGTCATCGGGGTCGTTGACGGGGAGGGCGCGGGTGCGGTCGGCGTGGAGCTCGAGCGCTTCGCCGCGGACGGCGAACCGCCAGGGCTGGGTGTTATGGGAGGATGGCGCGAGGGCCGCATGGCTGACGAGGTCTTCCCACTGCTGCCTGTCCATCGGGCTCCTTTCGTGGCTGGCCGTTACCCGTGACGGGGTTGGTCCCGGCCCGCGGATTGTAGCGGGGACGCCCCCTCGCGGCAGGTTCAGTCGCGGGCGACGGCCGGGAGCACGACCCGCAACGAGCCTGGTGGCCCCGGCGAAGGCGTGGCTGGCGGTGTCGATGTGGGCGTTGGTGTCAAAGTCGGCGTCGCGGTCGAGGTAGTGGTGGCCGCGGGCGTGGGCGCGTAGCCGTAGAGCGCAATGAGACCCAGCAGGTCATCGGACCGCGGGGAGCTGTAGGTCATGGCATCGGCGCCGGCGCACATTGCCTGGCCGGGGCAGAGCCCGGGCTCGGTGTGGTCGAGGCCGAGGGCGTGGCCGAACTCGTGAACGGCAAGGGCGCGCAGCGAGGCTGCGGAATAGGCGTAGTTGGGCTGAAAGACGATGTCGAACTCGGTGGCTTCGAAGTACGGCGTGCCATCGACGAGGCTGCTGCTGCGCCACCAGCAGGTATAGCCGAGGTAGCCGCCGGCGATGAAGCCCCAGCCGACGACATTCTGAGAATCGGCAGGGATCGAGGTTGGGACGCCGTTACAGCCCGGGGCGGTGGTGGTCGTACCGAGATGGTTGAACTGCCAGGGCGTCCCGCCCGCGCCGTTCCAGGCATCCGCGCCGGCCTTGATCGCGGCGAGCGCGTCACCGCCGGAAAGTGAGCCCGTTGCGCCTGCGGGGTTGTAGCGCCAGCTCGTGGAGGGGTCGCGCCAGCGGATGCCGAAGATGGTGAACTGGGCGGATACCTCGGCCGGCTCGAGCTCGATGGCGCCGGGGAAGCGGGCGAGCCATGCCTGGCGGCCTTCCTCGATACGGCTGGCGATGGGCGCCGTGCCATCCTCCAGGGCGAAGAGGACGGCCTCGAGGATCTCGAAACGCCCGTCGGCCGGCACAGCCAGCGTGATCCGCACTTCTTCGACCCGGGGACTGGCCGTGGCTCCGGCCGGCGCCGCCGAGGTGCGGAGCGCGGAGGCAAAGAGCAGGAGTCCGGCGCACGCGGCCAGCGCAGGGACCAGAGCCAGGGGAGAACCTCTCACGGGGGAAGTGTGGCACCCGGACCGGGCCCAGCGCCAACGACCGCGGACGGCCGGGTATGTCAGCAAATTCACACACCTGTCACCGGAAGGGGGTTGACGCGGCGGGCAAAGTGAACGAATATTCATTCAGTGAATGAACGTTCAGTCATTCAGGAGGACGACCATGTTGCCAGAACTGATTACCGCACGGCAGGATGAGCTCCGAGTAATGGAGACGCAGATGATGCACCGGATGGCCTGGTACCAGATCAAGCGGATTGACCGGCTGGAGCGCGCGCTGAAGGTTGCGCGCGGGAAGCTGCAGGCGCTGCCGACCCTCGCGGCGCGGCCGCAGTAAATGGCGCGGGTTTCAGATGCGCACCTGGAGGCGCGCCGCCTGAGTATCCTGAAGGCAGCGCGCCGGGTGTTTTCGGAAAAGGGCGTCGCGGCCGCGACGATGGCGGACATTGCGGCCGTGGCCTGCTGCTCACCCGGGGCGATCTACCGCTACTTCGAGAGCAAGGAAGCGCTCGCCCACGGCTGCATGTCGGAATCGACACAGTCGGTCCGCGACGCGTGGACGCACCCCGAGCAGGTGCCGATGAGCTTCGAGGAGCTGGCGCGGATCACGTTCGCCGAGCTCGACCGGCCAGAAGTGAACATCGATACGCAGCTCTTCCTGGAGCAGATGCTGGCGGCGGTCCGGGAGCGGGACTCGGAGACGATCGCGGAGTTCCGCGAGGAGTCCCAGAGCGTGCCCCGCGGCATCAGGTTCATGCTGGAGACCCAGTTCGGCGTGCCGGCGGACCGCGCCGAAGTACAGACCATCGCCGAGGCGCTTTACTCGTTTTACTGGGGCGCACGCCTCGTGAAGCTGCTGTTGCCGGAGGCGGATACCGACGGGCAGTTGCGGACCGTGTACCGGTTGATCGAGAAGGCGCTGAGCGGCAGGCCGATCCTGCCTCCGGAATAGCCGCCCCTTCCGCACCACAATGGCGAGCGCCCCGGATATCCGGGGCGTTTTCGTTGGTCCAGCCACAGTGGTTCAGCCGACGATGCGAGGTTCGAGGAGCATGACCGTGAGGTCGGATGGGAGCTGGCTGCGGCTGACGTTGATCTTCGCCTGGGGCTCCGACTTGAGGCCGGTTTCCTTGAGGAACTTCTCGAGCGGTTCGAGGTCGAGGGTCTCGCCGCCTGCCTTGTAGTTCATCGGGATGGCGATGCGCGGGTCGATCCGCGTCATGACATCGGCCGCCGTGTTTGGCTGCAGCGAGTTGCCGCCACCCACGGGGAGGAGCAGGACATCGATATCCTTGAGCTCCTCGAACGCGATGGTCATCGGCAGGCCGATGTGGCCGATGCGGATGCCATCGATTTCGCAGATGAACACCACATTGCGGGCCCCATCGGGGCGCTTCGTGGCGATCCCGGTGATGAGGACACCGCCAATGTCGTACTCGCCGGGCGCGTCGAGCACCATGGGCTCCCCGGAAACAGCGTCGGTGTAGCTGTAACCGGGATCGTCTCGGCGGCTCACGGTGACGATATCGGCGGTTTGCTTGCCGAGGGCGAACCCGCTATCGGGCGGGCAGGGATCGGTGATGACCGTGCCTTCGCGGCCCTTGAGGCGGAAGCAGTTGCGGCCGAGGTAGGTGATTTCTACGGGCACGTTGCGATCGTACCGTCCCCGGCGCGTAGGTGGAACATACAGATCAGCGGGGTGCGCAATTTCGCCGAAGCGCCGGAGGATCGCGCCGCGGCAACGGAAGCGCGTAGGATTCCGGGCACAACCAGACCCCGGACCGGGAGGCCGCTATGGCAGGAGCGCTCACTGGCGTGCGCGTGATCGATTTCGGGCAGTACATCGCCGGGCCGATGGCGGCGATGCTGCTGGCCGACCAGGGCGCGGACGTGATCCGCATCGACCCGCCGGGCGGCCCGCGCCTCGCGACGCCCGCGAACGCAACGTGGAACCGTGGGAAACGCAGCCTCGTCCTCGACCTGAAGTCGGCGGAGGGACTGGAAGCTGCGCGGCGGCTGGTCAGCTCGGCCGACGTGATGATCGAGAACTTCCGGCCGGGCGTGATGGACCGGCTCGGACTCGGCAAGGAGGCGATGACGGCGGCGAACCCGCGCCTGATCGTCTGCTCGCTGCCCGGGTTCGCGGCGGATGACCCGCGGGCGGCAACCGCGGGCTGGGAAGGCGTGGTCGCGGCGGCGACGGGCACGTACCGGCCGGGCGGGAGGGACGGCCAGCCGGTCTACACGGCGCTGCCGTTCAGCTCGTCGTACGCGGCCTTCCTGGCGGCCACGAGCATCGCTATCGCCCTCAACGCGCGGGCGCGCGACGGCCTGGGGCAGATCATCGAAGTCCCGCTGTTCGATGCGACCTTCGCGGCGATCGGCTACCGGATCGGGCTCGACCCGTACACCTCGCCGGATGCGGCGGCCCAGCGGATGCTCGGGATCACGCGCCAGTTCGCCTGCAAGGATGGGCGCTGGTTCATGTACCACGCGGGCAACAAGAACGCGGGGGACTTCCTCGCGGCCGCGGGGGCGGACTGGCTCATGCCCGGCGCCGTGGAGTCATATTCGGCGGATGAGCTGCGGCAGAAGACGGAAGCGCTCTTTCTTACCCGGACGGCAGCGGAATGGGAGGAGCTCTGCGAGCAGGTGGGCACCGAGGGCTCGGTCTGCCGGACGAGCGCGGAGTGGATGGCGCACCCTCACGCGCTGGAGTCGGGCATCGTTGCCGGCGGGGATGACCCGGAGCTTGGGAGGTTCCGCGGGCCCGGGATCAATGTCCGGATGTCGGGCACCCCGGGGGCGGTCCGCGGTCCACGGCGGCCGCTGGATGCGGACCGCGAGAGCATACTCGGCGGCGACATCCTTCCCCAGCCGCGGCCGGCGGCCGGCGGCGGCGTGCTACACGAGGCACTCGAGGGCGTGAAGGTGCTCGACCTGTGCATCGTGCTGGCGGGGCCGACCTGCGGCCGCACGCTCGCCGAGTCCGGCGCCGAAGTCATCCGGATCGATAGCCCGCACCGCGCCTCGATCGCGTTCCACAACGACATCAACCGGGGCAAGCGGAGCATCTTGCTCGACCTGAAGACGGCGGAGGGGATGGAGGTCTTCTGGAAGCTGGTGGACTGGGCCGATGTGGTGGTCCAGAACTTCCGCAAAGGTGTGGCCGGGAAGCTCGGCGTGGACTATGCATCGGTGCGGGCGCGGAAGCCGGAGATCATCTACGCCTCGCTGAACACGTACGGGCAGCTGGGGCCGTGGGCCGGCCGGCCGGGACACGAACAGATCGCCCAGGCAGCGACCGGCATGCAGGAGCGGTACGGGGGGAGCGGCCGGCCGACGCTCGCGCCGTTCGCCGTGAACGACTACGGCACCGGGTTCATGGGGGCCTATGGTGTGGCCCTCGCGCTCCTCCACCGGCGAAAGACCGGCGAGGGCCAGCACGTCGATACAGCGCTGGCCTACACGGCGACGATGCTCCAATCGCTCTACCTGCACGACTACGAGGGGAAGCGCTGGGATGAGCCGCGGGGCCAGGACGCGCTCGGCGCCGGGCCGCTCTACCGGGCCTACCGGGCGAGCGATGGGTGGCTCTTCCTCGCCTGCCGGGAGGAGGAGATCCGGCGCATCCCGGAGTTCCGGGACGTTGCGGAGGAGGAGACCGAGGAAGCACTGGAGGAGGCGTTCGGGGCCGGGACGGTGGCTGCATGGGTGGAGCGGCTGCAGGCGGTGGGCGCGGGGGCGCACCCCATCGTGACGGACCTCACGGTGCTGCGCGAGGACCCGTACGTGCGCGGGCGGGGGCTCGTAGTCACGCGGGAACACGAGGGCTTCGGGCCGCTCACCACCAACGCGCCATCGCCGCGCTTTTCGCGCACGCCGGCAAAGCCCGGCAGGCCGGCGCCACGGCCGGGTTCGGATGCGGCGAGCATCCTCGCGGAGATCGGGCTGGCGGACGACCTCGACCGCCTCATCGCGGAGCGGGTGGTAGTGGTAGAGGGTGTTGGCGTGCGCTAGCCTGATTGTGGGCCTTCCCGATGGGTGGCCACGCATTCCGCGATGGAGGCAGCCGTGAACAGCGGTTCCGTGGTGGCAGTGGTCGTTGGTGTGGGTGCGCTGATGCTGGCGGTAGCCGTGCTCTTCCTCGGTGCGGTTGGCGGCCGCACGCAGGTGGAATTCGCGGCGAACGCCACGCCGATTGGCGGCATCCCGGCGCCCCCCAGCGATGGCGCCTACGGGGTGGTGATGGCGACGTACATCTCGGATTCGGGGCTGGAAGTGTTCGGCTTCGAGTTCGGCCGGACGCGCCGCGAGGCGAACATCGCCGTGGTGACACCGCCGGGGTGCGAAACGGGTAGCGGCGAGCTCCGCGCCGAGGGCGCCTGCGAGGATGTTCCACTGACCGGGGAGGTGTCCGGCGGCGGGACGACCGCGGATGGTGTGCCGTTCGTCTTCATCACGAAAGAGATCAGCGAAGCGTGCTACGGGGTGCTCCACCCGGGAGACACGTGGCCATCACAGCGGCCGGAGTGCCTGGACTGACTCAGCGGGTGAGGAGGGTGGCGACGTTGACGCCGCCCACACCCATGGTGCTGACGAGCACGCACTCGACGCGCTCGGGCCTGGCCGACCGGACATAGGGGAGCTCCAGGTCCTGTTCCGCGGTCTCGAAGCCGGCGACCGGGAAAACCTCCTGGCGGCGGATTGCCTCGATCGCGGCGACCAGGGCGAGCGGCCCACTGGCGGCGAGTGGCTGGCCTGCCGTGCCGGCGACCGTGGTGACCCCCGCGAAGCGCGGGTGGCGGCCGAAGGTACGCAGCGCGCCGAAGCCTTCGGCGAAGTCGCAGGCAGGACGGCCATCGGCGCCGGACAGAAGAAGATCCACCTGTTCCTGGACGTAGCCGGCGGAGGCGAGGGCGCTCTGCATGGCACGGCCAACCTCGGCGGGCCCACCGAGGGCGAGCGGGCCGGCGGCGGGATCGAAGGTTTCGCCCACGGCGGCGATGCGGGCGAAGGGGCTGGCGCCGCGGGCGCGGGCGTGCTCCTCGGACTCGATCACCAGGTAGGCGGCGCCTTCGGCCGGGAGGGCGCCGCCATGGGCCACATCGAAAGGACGTGGTGGCACCTTCGCGGCTCCCTGGGCCTCAAGGTGCTGGAGGAGTTGGCGCTGAAGTCCCTGGCCCGCGCCGGCGATAGCGACATCGGCCTGGCCCAGGGCGACCATGCGGGCCGCGCCGGCAACCGCCACCGCGCCGCTTGCCTCGGCGCCGGCAACGGAGTGGACCGCACCCCGCGCGCCGAGGGCGCGGGCGATGAGGTGGGCGTACGGGACGAAGGTAGCCGGCTGCCCGGGGGCGCGAAAGGGGAGCCCATCGACGACCGCGAACCGGCGCGTATCGGCGGAGCCGGCGCCCAGCCCCGCGGATTCGACCGCCTGGAGGGCGGCATCGAGGGCTATCAGCGAGCCGCGGTCCAGGAATTGGGTCAGATCCCGGGGGATTCCCGGGTTCGGGCGGTAATCATCGCTGATGGCGGCGGCCAAGAAGGATGGCTGCTCATCATCCGGGGACCACTGCGCGCCAACGGGGCGCCCGGCCGAAAGACCTGCCCAGAATTGCTCCGCGCCGGTGCCAAACACCGAGACAACGCCGTACCCGGTGATGCAGGGGATATGCCGGGGCGGGGCTTCAGGCCCTGTCAGCTAGTCGAGCTCCTCATCGAGGAATTCGTCGTCATCCTGGCTCTTGCGCCAGAACATGGCCGCACCGCAGATGGCGCCGAGGACGGCGAAAATGCCAAGGAACTTCTTCATGTCCGGGGGACCTCCAAGCCTGGCCGGTCGCTCGAGTCAGTCGGCCGGGCCCGGCCAGTATAGGCCCGGGCCCGCCAGAAGTCAGGTCTTTGGACCGTTGTTCGAGAGCCCTGGTGGGCCGGAAATGGGGCGGCCCCGGCAGGGACCGGGGCCGCAACGCGCTGGGTGGGGCAGCGTTGGATCAGCGGGCGGCCACAGGCTCACCCGCGGCAAGCGCTTCGCTCAGCGAGATGCCGAGCCCGGCAGCGATACCCTCGCCGTAGCGCGGGTCGGCGCGGTAGAAGTGGGGCACCTGGCGGAGCTGGATCTCGCGGCGGACGGGGCGCATGGCGGTCACGATGTTGTCGATGAGGCGGGCCTGGTGGTCCGCATCGAGCAGGCGGAAGAGGTTCCCGGCCTGGGTGTAGTCGTCGTTGCCTTCGCGGTGGTCCCAGCGGGCGGCCAGGCCCTGCAGTTCGGAGCCGTAGGCGGCTTCCTTGAAGGCCGTGGCCTGGGCGGGGCCGCCGAGACTATTGGGCTCGTAATTGGGGCTGCTGCCGCCGTTGTCATCGAAGCGCATTGCGCCATCGCGCTGGTAGTTGCGCACTTCGGTGGCGTGCGGGCGGTTCACCGGGAGCAGCTGGTAGTTGCCGCCCAGCCGGTAGCGGTGGGCATCGGGATACGAGAAGAGCCGGCCCTGGAGCATCTTATCGGGCGAGAAGCCGATACCCGGGACGATGTTCGAGGGCGAGAAGGCCGCTTGCTCGATCTCCGCGAAGTAGTTGCGCGGGTTCCGGTCGAGGACCAGCTCGCCGACCTCGATCAGCGGGTAATCGGCGTGCGGCCAGACCTTCGTCAGGTCGAAGGGGTTGACGTGGTAGTTGAGCGCATCAGCTTCGGGCATGATCTGGACGCAGACGCGCCAGGCCGGGAAGTCGCCGCGGTCGATGGCCTCGAAGAGGTCGCGGGTGGCGTGGTCCGGGTCGTTTGCCGTCATTTCGGCGGCTTCCTGGCGGGTGAAGTTCTGGATGCCCTGCTTCGTCTTGAAGTGGTACTTCACCCAGAAGCGCTCGCCGGCGGCATTGACCCAGCTGAAGGTGTGGCTGCTGTAGCCGTTCATATGGCGGTGGGTGCGGGGCGTGCCCCGGTCGGAGAAGAGGATGGTGACCTGGTGCAGGCTCTCGGGAGAGAACGACCAGAAGTCCCAGGCCATGTTCGGGTCCTTGCAGTTGGTCTGCGGGTGCCGCTTCTGGCTGTGGATGAAGTCGGGGAACTTGAGCGGGTCGCGGACGAAGAAGACCGGCGTGTTGTTGCCGACGATGTCGTAGTTGCCTTCTTCGGTGTAGAGCTTGAGGGCGAAGCCGCGGGGGTCGCGCTCGGCATCGGCCGAGCCCTTCTCACCCGCGACGGTGGAGAAGCGGAGAAGCGCCTCGGTGGTCTTGCCGACCTGGCTGAAGACCTTTGCCTTCGTGTAGCGGGTGACGTCATTGGTCACCTTCAGGTAGCCGAAGGCGCCGCCGCCCTTGGCATGGACAACGCGCTCGGGGATGCGCTCGCGGTTGAAGTTCGCGTTCTTCTCGATCAGGTGGAAGTCCTCGAGGAGGACGGGGCCGCGGGGGCCGACGGTGAGGCTGTTCTGGTTGTCGGGGACGGGGTGGCCGCCGGCGGTAGTGAGGTAGGTGGAGTCGGACACTGGGGAGCTCCTTTCGTTTCGCGATGACCCCGTGTTGAGGGTCATGATTGTAGCGGATTGGCGCAAGCTTACCGGCGCAACACCGGAGACCTTAGAGTAGCGCCTGTTCTAGAATCCGTCTAGACTAAGACTGATGATTCTTTGAAAGGGGCTCGTGTTCGCGACCTGGCCTTGAGCGAGAGCCGGGACGCAGCGAGACTGCAGCAATGGGGACGCCACCACCAGCCAGCGAACTGCTCGCCATGCTCGATTCGCGCGGGCTTGCCGCGACCACCCAGCGTGTCGCGCTACTCGGCTCGCTGCTCGCGATCGACGAAGGACACGTCTCGGCGGAAGACCTCTACCGGGAGCTTTCGGGGCAGTTCCCCACGCTGAGCCGGGCGACCGTGTACAACAACCTGGCGGCCCTCGGCGCGGCCGGGCTGATCGAGAAGCTGGATACGCACGAGGGCTCGCGCTATGGCCCGGTGACGCAGCCGCATGTGAACCTGGTCTGCCTGGGCTGCGGCCAGATCTCGGATGCGCTCATCGGCGACGAGGCCCTGGCCTCGGTAGTCGAGCGGGCGGCGGAGGCGGGCGCGTTCGCGGTCCGGTCGGTCTCCGTCAGCGTCTCGGGCGTGTGCGCGGCCTGCCTGGCGCGGGGCTGAGCACACAGGTTCGGGGCGGCCGCTTTCCTGTACCGGCGGGGAGCGATGGGCTACGCTCGTGGACGTGAGTGACGCCCTGATCGTCGATGCGACGCGCACCCCCTGGGGCAAGTTCGGGGGGGCACTGAAAGAGCACCGGGCTTCCGACCTGGCGGCGCTGCTGATCCGGCGGCTGGTGGAGCGCACCGGCGTGGACGCGGGCACGGTCGACAACGTCATCCTCGGGCAGGTGCTGCAGGCGGGGGCGGGCCAGCTGCCGAGCCGCCAGGCGCTGATCGGCGCGGGGCTTCCGGAATCGACGCCGAGCACGCTCATCAACAAGGTCTGCGGGAGCGGGATGCGGGCGGTGACGCTCGCCGCCGGGCTGATCCGCTCGGGAGAGAACCGACTGGTGTTCGCGGGCGGCATGGAATCGATGAGCAACACCCCCTACTACGACACGCACACGCGCTGGGGCGCGCGCATGGGCAACAAGACACTCATTGACGGGATGGTGTTCGACGGCCTCTGGTGCGCGTTCGATGACGTGCACATGGCCAACCAGGCGGACGAGATGGCGGCCCGGCGCGAGGTTTCGCGCGCGGCCATGGACGAATGGTCGGTGCTGAGCCAGCAGCGCTGGGGCGCCGCCCAGGATTCGGGCTACTTCGAACGCGAGATCACGCCGGTGCCGAACCGGCGCGACCCCAACCACGTGGCGCT
>CAZRUZ010000027.1:0-7694 GCA_964603275.1 uncultured Anaerolineaceae bacterium
TCGCCGCGGCGAAAGTCCTGCGCGAGCGCGGCCACGAGGTGACCATCTTCGAGGGCCGCGATGAAGTCGGCGGCCAGGTGGTCACGTTCCCGGTTGGCGGCGAGGAGCTCGAGTGCTTCTACCACCACATCTTCACAAACGACACGGCCGTGGTGCGCTACATCGAGGACCTTGGCCTGATCGATCACCTCCGCTGGATAGAGCCCCGCAATGCCCACTTCGTGAAGGGCAAGATGTACCCCTTTGTGACGCCGATGGACCTGCTGAAGTTCACGGCCATCCCGTTTCTCAGCCGCGTCCGGCTCGGGCTCGCCGCCCTCTGGCTCCGCCGTCAGAAGGACGGCGTCAAGCGGTACGAAGGGGTGACGGCGCGCGCCTGGATGCGCCGGGCCGTCGGCCAGAAAGCCTTCGATGCGTTCTGGGGCGCCCTGCTCCGGGGCAAGTTCGCTGACCAGGCGGAGAACGTCGGGATGGTGTGGCTCTGGAACAAGGTCTACCTTCGCTTCTCCTCGCGGAAGAGCGGGGGATCGAAGGAATCGCTGGGCTACCTCGAAGGGTCGTTCAAGCGCTACTACCGCGCCCTCGCCGACAAACTCGAGGCTGATGGCGTCCAGATTCACCTGGAGACGCCGGTGGATCACATCGAGGTCAGCGACGGCACGGTGCGCGGTCTGCGCGCCGGTGGCGTGTTGCACGAGGTTGACCAGGTCCTGATGACCACGCCGAACATCATCACCATGCGGATCTGCCCGGACCTCCCCCCCGCCTACCGGGCGGTGCTCGAGAAGGTCCGCTACCAGTGGGCGACCTGCCTCATCCTTGCGCTGGATCGGCCACTGACGCCCTACTACTGGCTCTCGATTGGCGACGAACTGCCCTTCGTGGCCTGCATCGAACACACCAACTTCATGCCGAAGGAACGCTACGGCGGCAACCACATCGTCTATCTCTCGAACTACACGCCCCCGGGCCACCCGGTGCTTGAGATGGATGCCGCGCAGGTCTTCGAGGCCTACCTCGACGGCATCCGCAGGCTCAACCCGGCATTCGACCCGTCCTGGGTCCGGGACAAGTGGTTCTTCAAGGATCCCGGCGGCCAGCCGGTCATCACCACGCACTACTCCGCGTCCATCCCCGAGATGCGCACGGGCATCCGCGGGCTCTACCTTTCCAACACGACCCAGGTGTACCCGGAAGACCGCGGCCAGAACTACAGCCTCCTCCTCGGCGAAAAGGCCGCCGGCCTGATGGACGATGACGCCCGCCGCGAGGCTGGTTCGCGGGGCGCCGGAATCTGAGCGGATGTGCCCGAGCCGCTTTGCGCGGCGTCAGCTATAGTAGTGTCCGATTTCACAAGCGAGAGGTCCCGGTCGATGACCGCTGAACCCGGTGTGCAGGAGCTCCGTGAGCTCGTAGCCGAATTCGAGCCCGGACGGGGGCACGTCATGCCCGCGCTCCACAAGATCCAGGATACGTATGGCTACATAACGCGGACAGCGATAGAAGTCGTCGCCAACCAGCTGAACACCACCCCGGCCATGATCTACGGCTCGGTGTCGTTCTATAGCGACTTCCGGACCCACGCGCCGGCCGCAACCGAGGTTGCCTGGTGCTGTGGGCCGGCCTGCCGCGTCAAAGGCGGGGACCGCATCCGCGAGGTGCTCCAGCAGGAGTTCGACCTGCCCCTCAACGGCCAGACGCCGGACCACGCCATTGGCCTCCACATCGGCCAGTGCAACGGCACCTGCAGCGAAGCTCCCCAGGTCTGGGTGAACGGTGAGGTCGTGGGCAACCTCACTCCCGCGAAGGCCGTCCGCCTCGCCCGGGACCTGAAGGCCGGCCAATGAACACGCGACTCGAATCCATCATCTCCGCCGCGAAACAGTCCTGGAACGCTGAACAGGCCTCGGGCCGCATCCGCATCAACGTCACCCTCGACACCTCCTCGAAGGCACGCGGCGCGGACACCGTGCTCGAGAAGCTCCGGGCTGCTGCCGAATCCGGGAGGATCGTCGCCGACATCGGTATCACCGGTTCCTGGGGCTTCTGCTGGATGGAGCCGTGCGTGACCGTCCGCTCGGCCGCCGGGACCCAGACCGTGCTCTATGGCGATGTCACGCCCGAACGCGTCGATGAGTTCATCGATAAGGTCGCCGCCGGGCAGGACATGCCCGAGCTGGCCCTCGGCGTCATTGAGGGCAACGCAACCACCGAGATCCCGCTCCTCAGCGATCACCCGTTCATGCAGGGGCAGGTGCGCCGCCTGATGGCCAACATTGGGCGGACCGACCCGGAGAATATCGACCACTACCTGGCGAATGGCGGCTACGAAGGCTTCGGCAAGGCCGTGGACATGGACGCTGAAGCGATCGTGAAGGAAATGCTCGATTCCAGCCTCGGTGGGCGAGGCGGCGGCGGCTTCCCCGCCGGGCGCAAGTGGGATTTCCTCCGGACCGCCACGGCCTCCCCCCGCTACCTCGTCTGCAACGCCGATGAAGGCGACCCGGGAGCGTGGGTCAACCGGATCCTGATGGAGGGCGACCCGCACCTCATCATCGAAGGCATGCTGATTGCCGCCATGGCCGCGAACGCGGACGCAGGCTACATCTACATCCGCTACGAATACCCGCTCGCCTTCGCCCGCATGAAGAAGGCCGCCGACGATGCCTACGCGAAGGGCCTGCTCGGCAAGAACATACTCGGCAGCGGCAAGGATTTCGAGATCGTCGTCTTCCTCGGCGCGGGCGCGTACGTCTGCGGCGAAGAGACCGGACTGATCAACTCCATCGACGGCTACCGCGGGATGCCGCGGATCAAGCCTCCGTTCCCCGCCCAGGCCGGCCTCTGGAACAAGCCAACCAACGTGAACAACGTCGAGTCCTACGCCAACGCGCCCATGGTCATGCGCAACGGAGCCCTCTGGTGGAGTTCGGTTTCGGATGCAAAGGAGAAGGGCACCAAGATGTTCACCTTCTCCGGCCACGTCAAACAGCCCGGCTGCGTCGAGATTCCCTTTGGGCCGACTGTCCGCACCGCGCTCGAACAGTACGCGGGCGGCCTCAGCGGTGATCTCCCGCTCAAAGGCTTCCAGCCGGGCGGTCCGCTCTCGGGCGTCCTCCCTGCCTCGGATATAGACCTGACACTCACCCTCGACCCGTACCGCGAACGCGGTATGTTCCTCGGCTCGGGCGGCGTCGTCTTCTTCGACACCTCGGCGTGCATCGTGGACATGTGCCTCTTCTACCTCGGTTTCTGCGAGGACGAGTCCTGTGGGCGCTGCACCACCTGCCACGGCGGTACCCAGCGGGCCACCGAGATCCTGCGGCGCATCACCGCGGGCGGCGGGCGCGATACCGACATCGCCAACCTCGAACGTCTCGTCGGCACACTGGTCTGGTCGAACTGCCTTCACGGTCAGTTCTCCATGACGAGCGTCAAGACCTCGCTCAAGACCTTCCGCGACGAGTACCTGGAGCACATCGAACAGAAGCGCTGCCGGGCCGGGGTCTGCACCGGCCTCATCCAGTACCGCGTCCGGGCGCCTGGTGATTCCGCGCTCCCCGAAGCTGCCGCGATCTGCCCGACCGGTGCGATCGTCCAGCAGGGCTCCGGGTACACCATCGAGGACCCTCGCTGCATCGCCTGCGGCGCCTGCCGCGAGGTCGCCCCGAACGCGATCGAGGTGGTGGACCGCTTCCCGGCCTCCGTGCCCGCCGGAGCTGCTGCCGGGGGCTGACGCGCGTCCCGCTCGCCCGGACCACTGGGAGCACATCCGTTCGCCCGCCGGTAGAATGGCGTATCCCGCTGGCCGGAGTCTTGCCGCGTGTCCACCCCTATCAGGCTCCAGTACCTCGAACTGAAGCAGCGCTACCCGGACACCATTCTCTTCTTCCGCCTCGGGGACTTCTACGAGACCTTCGACGATGACGCGCGCCTGGTGGCCGGTGAGCTCCAGATCACGCTCACGTCCAAGCCGATGGGCAAAGACCTCCGCGTCCCCCTCGCGGGCGTGCCCTACCACAGCATCGATGGCCACGTGGCTAAACTCGTTGCCCGCGGCTACCGCGTCGCCATTTGCGAACAGCTTGCCGACCCCGCCACGGTCAAGGGCATCGTCCCCCGCGATGTCGTGCGCGTTGTCACGGCCGGTACGGTCACCGCCGAGGCATCGCTCGAGGCATCGGCGCCGAACTACCTGGCCGCACTGGTCCGCCGGAAGGGGGACACGGCCGTTGCCCTTGCCGATATCACCACCGGTGAGGTCCGGCTCGCCTCGGGCGGCGAAGCCGAGGCCGAACTCGCCCGAAGCGCACCCGCGGAGATCCTCGTGGAAGACCCGCTGGATCAGCCTCCCGGGAGTGCCGGCACGGTGGTCGCCCGGCCGCAGCTGAGCCCCCTGGCTGTTGAGGCGGCGCTTGCCTCCCAGTTCGGCGACCACGCATCCGCGAGTCTCACCGGCAATGAGGCGGAGTCTGCCGCCCTTGCCCACCTCATCACGTACCTGCGCGAAACCTACGCTGCCGCCCTCGGCGCGCTCCAGCGGGTCCGCCGGGTCGCCCCTGCCGGGGTGCTCACCATCGACCAGCGGACGCTGCGCAACCTCGATGTTCTGCCCCAGCCGGGACGGACATCGTCGCTCCTGGATGTCCTCAACCGGGCGAAATCGCACATGGGGAGCCGTCTCCTGCGCGACTGGCTTACCCACCCGCTCCGGGATGAAGCCGCCATCGTTGCGCGCTTTGACGCCGTCGCGTGGGCGCTGGCCCATCCGCTCGAACGCGAACGCTGCCAGGCGGTCCTCAGGGGCATGCCCGATATGGAGCGGATCCTCGGGCGGGTCGGCGCGCGGTCAGCGAACCCGCGCGATTTGGCCGCCCTGCGCGATGGCCTGCGGGCCGCCCTCGAACTCGGTGGGCGGCTTCCGCGCGAGGGCCTCCCGGCGATCCTGAGGGAGTCGCTTCACGGCCTCGCCGCCGCGTCAGAAGCACTCCTCACCCTGGATGCCGCGCTCGATGACGATCCCCCTGCCGGGTTCGATGAGGGCGGCGTCATCCGTCCCGGCTTCAGCCCGGAGATCGATTCGCTGCGCGCCCTCACCCGGGACGCCCGTGGCTACCTGCTCGGCCTTGAGCGGCTCGAACGCGAGCGCTCGGGTATCAAGACGCTGAAGGTGGGGCACAACAGGGTCTTTGGGTATTACATCGAAGTCTCGGCCGCGAATGCGGCGCTCGTCCCCGGCCATTACCAGCGCCGGCAGACGCTGGTCGGTGCGGAGCGCTACGTGACCGAGGAACTGAAAGAACACGAATCCCGCCTGGTCGGCGCGCGCGACCGGCTGGTCGAGTTGGAGCGGCAGGCCTTCTCCCAGCTCATCGAATCGCTTGCGGCCGCACTCGCGGCGTTGCAGGCCGTGGCCGCCTCCGTGGCACTCATCGACCTCACCCTCGGCCTGGGTGAGGTTGCCGGCGAGCGCGGTTACGTGCGCCCAATCTTCGCCGGCGATGCCCTGCGGATCACCGCCGGACGCCACCCGGTGGTCGAGGCAGCGCTGGGACCGGGGCGGTTCGTGCCCAACGATTGCACGCTTGATGACGATTGCCAGCTGATGATCCTCACCGGCCCGAACATGAGTGGAAAGTCCACCTTCCTCCGGCAGGTGGCCCTCATCGCGCTGATGGCCCAGGCGGGGTCGTTCGTGCCGGCCAGCGACGCGCACTTGCCCCTCTTCGACCGGATCTTCACCCGTATCGGCGCGCAGGATGACCTGGCCGCCGGGCAATCGACGTTCATGGTCGAGATGGTCGAGACCGCTCAGATCCTCCACCAGGCGACCCCCCGGTCGCTCGTCATCCTCGATGAAGTGGGACGCGGCACCAGCACGTTCGATGGCATGGCGATCGCCCGGTCGGTCGTCGAGTTCCTCCACAACCGCAAGGAGGTCGCGGCGCGCACCCTCTTCGCCACCCATTACCACGAACTGACCACGCTGGAGTCGGTCCTTCCGCGCGTCCGCAATGCCCACATCGCGGTCCGCGAACAGGGTGCCGAGGTGGTCTTCGAACACCGCATTGTCCCTGGCCCGAGCGACCGGAGCTACGGCATCCACGTCGCCCGGCTGGCGGGGCTGCCCGCGGCGGTTGTCTCACGGGCCGAGCACCTCCTCGTCGAGCTGGAATCCTCCGGCGGCGGGCCCGGCATGAACGGTCACGAGCCGCGGCAACCGGCGCTGTTCGGCGGTCCCTCGCCAGTCGAGGAAGCCCTCGCCTACCTGGACGTGGACGGCATGACCCCGATCGAAGCGATCCAGAAACTCTACGAGCTCCGGGCGGCCGTGCGCGGCCGCGACGGGAGTCCCACCCGGTGAGCGCCGCCGGGGAGGCCAGCCCCGGGCGCTCGATCCGCATCCTTCCCCCGGAGGTTGCCGCCCGGATTGCGGCCGGCGAGGTCGTAGAGCGCCCCGTATCCGTCGTCCGTGAGCTGCTCGACAACGCCATCGACGCAGGGGCGGGCCGTATCACCCTCGAGATCGAAGAAGGCGGCGTCGCCCTCATCCGCGTCACCGACGACGGGCGCGGGATGCGCCCCGAGGACGTCGAACTCGCATTCGAACGCCACGCAACATCAAAGATCGCGGCGCTCGATGACCTGCTCCAGGTCCACACGCTCGGATTCCGCGGCGAGGCGCTCCCCTCGATTGCTGCCGCCGCCGACGTGGAAGTGGTCAGCCGGGCGAGTGACGAACCGGTCGCGGTCTTCCTGGCGCTGGTTGAAGGCCGCACGGTCCGCCGGCTTTCGCGCCCCGCCCCGGTGGGCACCAGCATGACGGTCCGCGACCTCTTCGCCCGGGTGCCGGCGCGCCGGAAATTCCTCGGCAGTGCCGCCGCCGAAACGAGAGCCGTGGTAGTGCTGGCAACGCACTATGCCCTCGCCTACCCGGGCGTGGCGTTCCAGGTCATCTCCGGCGGGCGCCGGGTCCTCACCACGAGCGGCGACGGCGACATGCGCCACGCCTTTGCCGCCGTGTATGGGGCCGAGATGGCCGCCTCCATGCTCACGGTCGACCACGCGGAGGGCGTGCTCTCCGTCTCCGGGTTGGCCGGCCCCTCACCAGTCCACCGGGGCAACCGCAGCGCCATCTCTGTGTTCGTGAACGGCCGCTGGGTGCAGAGCCGTCCGCTGGTTTTCGCGGTGGTCGATGCCTACCAGTCGCAACTGCCCGGCGGCCGCTTCCCCGTCGCGGCCATCCACATCGGCGTCCCCGATGACGAGGTGGATGTGAACGTCCACCCGGCCAAGGCCGAGGTCCGTTTTCGCGACGAGCGGGCAGTCGGTCGGGCCGTGCGCCACGCCATCCAGCGTGCTCTCGAAGGGTCGCGGCCCGTCGCCTGGGACTCCGGGTCGCTCCCGGCTCCGGCACCAGCGGTCATCCTGGCTGACCCGACCCGCAGGGCCACTGAGCCGCCGCCGGCCTTGCGCCCTCCGCAACCCATCCAGGCAACTCTCGAACTCACCCGCCGTCAACTCTCGGGCGAAGCGCGTCCCGCCCCGCCAGGCGTGACTCAGCGCGAGCTGCTCCCTCTCTTGCGGGTGGTGGGTCAGCTCGGGGCCACCTACATCGTCGCCGAAGGGCCCGACGGCATGTACCTGATCGACCAGCATGCTGCCCACGAGCGGGTTGTCTTCGACCGGCTCGT
>CAZRUZ010000027.1:7794-20962 GCA_964603275.1 uncultured Anaerolineaceae bacterium
CTGGCGATGGACGAAATGCGGCGGCTCGTGGAAGACCTGGAGCGCACCACCTCGCCGCGGACCTGTCCGCACGGGCGGCCGACGCTCATCCACCTGGGCACCGAAACCATCGAACGCCAATTCGGGCGGCGTTAGCCGGGCGTCCCGCGCCATGTCTAGACGAGGTGTTTTGACATGATCACAAAGTGGGCCGGACGGCTCAGCTGGTGCAGGTAGTCGGCGGGCCACGGCGCAGTGCCAGACTCGCTGTAGCCCAGGTGGCGGTACAGCGGCGGCAGCTCTTCGCGAAGATTGACCACCCAGAGGTCCATCTCGGTGCAGCCGGCGGCCCGGCAACGCTCCTCCGCGGCTTCGACGAGCCGCCGGCCGAGCCCGTGTCCCTGGTAATCCGGGTGGACCGAGAGCATGCCGAAGTACCCCCGGCCTTCTTTGACGGCGACGTAGATGGACCCTGCCATTGGCCGGGCGCCCTCTACCGCCACCAGGAAGGCGTCGGTCTCGAGGAGGCTGGCGATCTCCTCCGCATCGGTCCGGTCACCGACCTTAAAGAAGTCCTCCACGCGGTAGGCGAGGTTGACCAGGTCGGCGATGGCGGCGGAATCGGCAACGGTAGCTTCGCGAATCACGAACGTCACAGGGTCTTCACCATCTCACAGTAGCTGTGCGGCACAAGGAACTCCCAGTGGCCCGCCGGATAGGATTCTTCGCGCACGAGCGAATACCCGAGCTTCTGGTAGTACGGGACAAGCCCGAACTCACGCAAGGTCCCGAGCCCGATGCCCCGGAACCTCTCTTCGGCGGCCACCTGCTCGGCGAAGCCGACCAGGCGCCGTCCCAACCCCCGGTTCATAAAATCCGGCTCCACGGCGGCGATGCCGAAGTAGAGCGTACCCGCCCACGGGTGGCTGGCGGCCTCGCCCGGGTGTCCCCCGGAGGCCTCAGTCCCGGCGCTGCAGTGCACCCCGCTTTCGATGAAGCGCTCGGCCGGCGCGACTATCGATGAAGCAACGAGCAGCCCTTCCACCTCGGCGAGGATGACGCGGGCGCCGCAGCCCGCTTCCTCGGCGTACTGGGAGGGCGTGGTGCGGGGTACCGCGGAGATGCCGGTGTAGGTGTCGAACGCCCGGTTCACGAGTGCCGCAACCTGCTCGAGATCAACAGCGGTGATCGGGACAACGCGAAGTGCTGGGTCCATTCGTGCGTGCACCTGTGGCCGGTGAAGTAGCGGCCTACGCTGTCGTCTCCCGGACATGAACAGCGGCCGCTTCCCTCATCACCCGACCGGGTCATTTTCCTGAGGGTAGCAGCCGCCGCCGCAGCCGTCTTGGGTCAGGCGCGCTTGTCGAGGTGCCTGCCGACGTTCGGGTCGAGCAGCTGTACGACTTCCTGCGCCATCTCATTCGAGACGCGGACAGCCTTGACCGCCGCAGTGAAGGCAACGCGCCCCTGAATACCCTCGATGGGCTCGACGGGGACGCTGGTGGGGGCGATGGCACTCAACAGGTTCACCCCGCCATCATGCGCCCCAACGCCGCACCTCAGGCAGAGGCTGGACCGTTACCCCTCGGTGTCAATCCGGTGGCCGGTTGCATCTGCGCCGCGGGAGGCTCACCCTCGAACCATGTCCGAGAACACGTACAAGACTGATGGCAGCATCGATTCCTTCGAGAACCGCTTCCCGGAACGGGACTACGAGATCGAGTTCGTCGCCCCGGAGTTCACCAGCGTTTGCCCCATGACCGGCCAGCCGGACTACGGTTCGATCATCGTGACATACACGCCGGCCGTCCGATGCATCGAGCTCCGAAGCTTCAAGTTTTACCTGCAGACCTACCGAAACCGCGGCATCTTTTACGAGAACGTGGTGAACACGATCCTCGACGACATTGTCGCCGCGATCGCCCCACGGCACCTGATGGTCACCGGCGACTTCAATACGCGCGGCGGCATCTCGGCCCGGGTGACCGCCTCGTACATGGCTCCGGAAGAGGAATAACCGGGGCGTTGGGCTGCCGTGCCGCCGGCCCCGGTGCGGACTATTTGGCCTCGCGGGCCTGCAGCTCGACGATCGTGTTGGCGATCAGGCGGGCATGGGGGAACGGCTTCCAGCCCTCGGGCGTGTTGTAGTAGCGCGTGCCGCTCTGGTACTCATCGGGGATACGGTCGCCGTATTCGACATCAACCCCCTCGACGCGGATCGACGGGGACCCGAGGAACTGCTTGTCGCGGGCATCTTCCATGCCGTCGACCTCGGTATATGTGACGTCGGCGGCGACACCAGTAGCCTCGATGGCCTGGCGCAGGGCTTCCTCCGCCGGGGCGCTGCGACCTGTTGCTTTGGAGTAAAGGAACTCGATTTTCATCTGCACATCCGGAACATGGGGTGGGCGGCCTCGCCGGCGCGGACGAGACCGTATGCGGTCCATGCCTCGCGTCCGGGTTGGCCAGGTAGCTAATACTGTGACCGGCCCGCTTCTTGCCGCAAGTGATCTGCTTCTCGCTATCCGGCCAGGAGCGCGATGGTGACCCCATCGCCCCCCTCGTTCGCAGCCGCCGATTCGTACTGCCGGACCAGCGGGTGGTTCGCCAGCGCCTCGCGGATGGCGGCGCGCAGCGCACCCGTTCCCTTGCCGTGGATGATCCGGACGAACGGCAAGCCCGCCCGGAACGCGCTGTCGAGGTACGTCTCGAACCGCTCAAGGGCCGCCTCAGCCCGCTGACCGCGCAGGTCGAGTTCCATCGAAACCGGGGGGCCCAGGGGGACGGTGACGCGTTCGCCTGTGGGCGTCGGCGTTTCGATCCGGTCGATCCGGTCCACGGAGACCTTCATCCGCAGCGACCCAAACTGCACATCAACCCTGCCATCCTCGCCGGCGCTGCTGAGCGCTTCGCCAAGCTGGGGGATGTCGCGCACGTGGACATAATCTCCGGGCTCAACCTCCCGGCGCGGGACAAACGCCTCCGGCGGTCCGGGCCGCACTGGCCGGGCGCGGGCAGCGAGTGTCTGGACCTCGCGGTCGAGCTTTTGGAGTGTCTCGCCAGCGGCCGCGGGGTCGAACTCCCGGGAGCTGGCACGACGCCGGGCGGCATCCGTCTCGCGGCGGAGCCGCGCGAGGGTGTCCTCGGCTTCGCGGCGCGCTTCATCGAGGATGGCCGCACGCTCCTGTTCGATCCGGTCGCGGTGTTCCGCGAGCGAGCGGCGGAGGTCCTCGGTCTCGTGGCGGGCGTCCTCCTCCCGCCGCCGGGCCTCCGCGGCGGCTGTACGCTCCGCCCGGATCTCGGCGAGCAGCGTCTCGAGCTCGAAGTGCTCCGGAGCGAGTTGCTCGCCGGCCCGCTCCAGCACCTCCTCCTCCAGCCCGAGCCGCCGGGCGATCGCCAGCGCGTTCGACTGCCCCGGCAGACCGATCGTGAGGTGGTACGTCGGGCTGAGCGTCTCAATGTCGAATTCGACCGAGGCGTTGCGCAGCCGCGGGTCGTTGTGGGCGAACACCTTGAGCTCACCGTGGTGGGTGGTCGCCACCAGCGTGCATCCGCGCTCGAGGAGTGTTTCGATGACCGCCCGGGAGATCGCAGCGCCCTCGGCAGGGTCGGTTCCGGCGCCAAGCTCATCCAGCAGGACCATCGTGTCTGGCGCCGCCCGGTCGAGGATGCCGATGATGTTGCGGATGTGGGAGGAAAACGTCGAGAGCGATTGCTCGATCGACTGCTCATCCCCGATGTCGGCGAAGATGCGCGGATAGCAGCGGATCCGGCTGCCGTCGTCGCACGGGACCGCCAATCCCGCCTGTGCCATGAGCGTCAGCAGTCCAAGCGTCTTTAGCGCGACGGTTTTGCCCCCGGTGTTCGGACCGGTGATGAGGATGCCCGCGTACTCGCCGCCGACTTCCAGGTCGGTCGGGACGACCTCGCCGGTGAGCAGTGGATGGCGTCCGCGGACAAGCACAGTCGCCCCATCGGGGTGGAACCAGCTGGCAACCTCGCCCGGGGGTGGCAACCCGGCCCGCATCTTGCGGCCGAGGCGCACCCGGGCGCTGATCAGGTCCAGGCGCGCGAGCGCCGCGAGCGAATCCTGCGCGAGTTCCGCCGAGTCCCCGAGGATCGCGCTGAGTCGCTGCAAGACCCGCCTGACCTCCCGGTCTTCAGCAAGCTGGAGTTCGCGCACCTGGTTGCCCGCCTCCACCACGGCCATCGGCTCGATGAACAGCGTCGCGCCACTGGAAGAAACGTCGTGGACGATGCCCGACAGCTGCCCCCGGTAGTCCGACTTCACCGGGATCACCTTGCGACCGTTGCGCTCGGTGAGCAGTCCCTCCTGCGCGACGCCGCGGCGGACGGCATCAGCCAGCGCCGCCTGGGCGCGCTGTTCGAGCCGGGCCTCAGCGGCCCGCAGGTCGCGGCGCGTGGCCGCCAGCTGGTCGCTGGCGCTATCCGCGACCTCGCCACGGGCATTGATCGCCCGGTCGACCTCATCACCAAAGGTGCGGAAGTCGCCGACCGCGTCAGCGATCTCCGCCAGGCGGGGGACACGGTCGCGGACCTTTTCCAGGACCAGCCGCGCGCGCCGGGCCGTTTTCAGCGTCTGTGCCGCCTCGACCAGGGTCGATGGTTCGAGGGCCTGGCCGATCGAGGCTGCGTGGATGAGCGGGCGGATGTCGTGCGCGCCGCTGAAGGGGATGTCGATCCCGAGCTGGTCGAGCAACCGCATCTCGGCCGTTTCCCGCTGGAGGGCGGCCGCCGCCGCATAGTCAGATTGCGGCCGGACGGCGAGCGCGAGTTCCCGCCCCACGCTGAACGCCGCCTCCGCGGCGAGCAGCCGGAGCACCTTCTCGAACTCGAGGACACGGATTGTGTGCTCGTCCATTGGAGTCCAGCGTAATGCCGCCCGGGGAGCCGAACCAGCCACCGATCGTGGCTCGCATGGGCGGTTCGGCCCCCGTATGCTAGCGCCAATCGACTCTCTTCCAGGAAGCAGAGGGAGAGCGCATGTTCTCGAAAGTCCTCGTCGCGAACCGCGGCGAAATTGCCCTGCGGATCGTGCGCGGGCTGCGCGATCTGGGCATCCGCTCAGTGGCCGTCTATTCCGATGTCGATCGGCTTTCCCAGCATGTCCGTTATGCCGATGAAGCCCACCTGATCGGCCCGGCCGATGCCCGCCAGAGCTACCTCAACGTGGAGCGCATCATCCAGGTCGCACGTGATTGCGGGGCCGATGCGGTGCACCCCGGCTACGGCTTCCTTGCCGAGAATGCCGGGTTCGCGGAAGCATGCGCCGAGGCCGGCCTCACCTTCATCGGGCCCTCCGCGGCGTCTATTCGACTCCTGGGCGACAAGATCGAAGCGCGCAGGATCGCCGAAGAAGCCGGCGTGCCCGTGCTCCCCGGGAGTGTCGAGGTTACCTCGATCGAGGAGGCGACCGCCCTTGCGGATGCCATCGGCTACCCGGTGATGATCAAGGCCGCCGCAGGTGGTGGCGGCCGCGGCATCCGCCTCGTCCGTTCCCGGGACGAACTTGCCGATGCGGCGGCTCGGGCGATGCAGGAAGCCCAGGCGGCTTTCGCCAACCCCGCCATCTACGTCGAAAAGAACCTCCAACGCGTCCGCCACATCGAAGTCCAGGTCATTGGCGACCAGTTCGGCAACGTGGTACCCGTCGGCGAACGCGAATGCTCCATCCAGCGCCGCCACCAGAAGCTGATCGAGGAGTGCCCCAGCATCGCGGTCTCGCCCGGGCTGCGGCGCAGCCTCACGCGGGCCGCTGTCAGGATCGCCCGGGCCGCTAATTACCATAACGTCGGGACGGTCGAATTCCTCCTCGCCGAGGACGGCAGCTACTACTTCCTTGAGATGAACACCCGGCTCCAGGTCGAACACCCGGTCACGGAGATCGTGACCGGCACCGACCTCGTGAAAGACCAGATCCTCGTGGCAGCTGGGGAAGAGCTCCCATACGACGAGGCCGACCTGCTGACCCGCGGCTGGGCCATCGAGTGCCGCATTGTCGCAGAGGACCCATTCAACGGCTTCCTCCCGTCGGTGGGACGGGTGGTCCTCGCCCGAGAACCCGCAGGCCCGGGGATCCGCGTGGAGAGCGCCCTCTACGACGGCGTCGAAGTCACGCCCTACTACGATTCGCTGCTCGCGAAAGTGACCGCCTGGGGCCGCAACCGCGAAGGCGCGAGGACCCGCATGATGCGCGCCCTCGCCGAGTTCAAGGTTGTCGGGGTGGCGACCAATATCCCCTACCTCGAACAGATCCTCGACCACCCGGACTTCGTGAGCGGGCACTTCGACACCGAGTTCCTCGACCGGCACGAAGTCCTGGTCGAAGAACACCTCGCCGAACAACGCCGGTTCGCGGAGATCGCCTCCCTCCTCATGGTGACCGGCGGCGAGACCGATTTCGCGGACTACGCGGACACCAACGGCTCGGCTCCGGCGCTCGCGAACGGGAGCCGTCCGGCCGCAAGCACGTGGCGGCGCCAGATGTCCGGCCTTGCCGGCGCCCGGGGGATGGGACGATGGCCGAGAAGTATCTGATCCGCAACGGCGATAGCGAGGAGGCGTACGAGATCGAGCGGGATGGCGATGGCATCCTCGTCCGGCCGGAGGGCGCTGAAAGCTGGAGTCGGGCCGAGCTCCAGCGCATCGGCGAGTCGCAGCTCTATCTCTTGATGGTCGACAACCGCCCGATCGAGCTCTACCTCGAGCGGCGGCGGGGCGGGGCGATCGCCACGATTGGGCGCCATGCCTTCGATTTCGATGTTGAGCGCTGGCGCCCGCAACTCGCCTCACGCGCCGCCCGCCCGGAGGAGACCGGCCTCAAGAAGATCGTGGCCCCGATGACCGGCAGCATCGTTGAAGTTCGCTGTGCCGCCGGCCAGGCTGTCCAGACCGGAGATGTCCTGCTCGTCATCGAGTCCATGAAGATGAACAACGAGCTGCGCTCGCCCGCGGCGGGAACGGTCGAACAGGTCCCCGTTGCTCCCGGCCAACGAGTCAATGCGGGGGCATTGTTGGTCGCCCTGCACGTGACGTAAGCCTAAGCGAAACGGAAAAAGCAGGCAGCCGCCGATTGACCCGTGCCCGAACAAGCCAGTACGGTAGCGGTTGGCCGTGCTAGGCGGGGAGCTAGCGGTGCCCTGTACCCGCAATCCGCTATAGCGGGGTTGAATTCCTGCTCGAGGGCTGTGGTTCTGGGGACTGTTCTTTTCAAGCGGCGTTGACGATCTGGTCCTGCGCGGCGAGGCGCCTCGAACCTGGTCAGGTCCGGAAGGAAGCAGCCATAAGGGGAATGCTTCGGGTGCCGCAGGGTTACCGGGTCCGAGCTGGCTGATTTGGGACAAGCCCGGTGTCCAGTTCGACAGCAGGTGCACGGCCTAGGAGAATGCTGACCCCGGGCGTCCGCGCCCGGTAAATCGTGTGAGGGTGTGATTGACCCAGGCGCTGAGGGAACCGGTCCTGCGGGGTGGGCCGGCAGCCAGCCGGAGGCAACACCGGCATGAGCTGCTCATCCACGCCCGCCGATTTCGGGGACGCCACCATGCCGCGGCGATCCTCGTCATCGCCGTCGTTGCGGGCGGGCTCTTCCGCGCCTTCCCCGGACACGACGTAACGATCCTCAGCGACGGCCAGGCCTACCGCGTCAGCGCGACCTTTGGTGCCCCTGCTGAGGCCCTGGGCGCCGCGAACATCTCCCTCGCCCCGGGCGACCGCGTCCTCGTCGCCGGGACGGAACGCCACACCTCCATCGCGGTCCAGGAAGCACGGCCCGTCGTCACCCTGGTCGATGGGGCCAGCGCCCGGTACCGCACTTCCGCCACCACCGCCGCGGGCGCCCTCGCCGAGGCAGGGATCGAATTGCGGCCCGGCGACCTGGTCTACATCAACGGCGTGCTCGCCAGTGGCCGCGCCCCACTCGCCGGCGTCCGCTATGCCTCGTCGCTTCCACCCTCATCCCCCGCGGCGCCCATCCTCGACGAAACCATCGTCATCTCCGTAGCCCGGGCCCGGCCCTTCATCGTCTTCATTGACCACCTCCGGGTTGATACGCAGTCCGCCGACACCAGTGTGGAGGGCCTGCTCACGCACCTCGGACTGACCGTGCGTGAAGGCGACCTCGTGCGTCCCGCGCTCGATACCCCCCTCGCCGCTGGCATGACCGTCTACCTCGCCAAAGCCCGGACGGTGAACGTCACCCTCAATGGCAAAGAGACGGCCCTGTACACGCAGGCCGCGACGGTCGGCGAAGTCCTCGCCCTGCTCGGCGTGAATCCCGGTCCCGAGGATCTCCTCTCCGTGCCGCGGGAGGCATCCGTCTTCAACGGCATGAACGTCGTCATCGGTACCACCGAGGTCGTCAGTGAGGACGTCCAGGAGGACGTCCCACCCACCACGGTGTTCGAAGAAGACTCCACACTCCCGCGTGGCGAAGTCCGGGTCGTCAACGGCAAACCGGGGCGGAAGACGGTCACGTACTCGGTCACGTACCGCAATGGTGAGGAACTTGAGCGGTCCGTCCTTTCGAGCGCCATCGCCGTGGCCGCGATCCCCACCCGGCACATCAGCGGGACGGCCACTGGCAATGCCCCAAGCTCCATCGTCAGCGTTGATGGGTACAGCGGCCCCTACCGCCAGAAAGTCCGCGTCTGGGCGACCTGGTACAACGCCAGCCACGGCGCCTGGAGCCGCGACGACCCGAACTACGGCCGGACGGCCACCGGCGTGATGCTCGATCACGGAATCTGCGCCGTGGACCCGTCGGTTATCCCCCTGGGCACCCGCTTCATGGTTCCCGGATACGGCGTGTGCCTCGCCGCCGACACCGGTGGCGGCATCAAAGGCGCCAAGGTCGACCTCGGCTTCCCCGAGGCTGCCGGCTCAAACCCGTGGCACACGGGCTACGTGGACATCTACATCCTCGACTGAGTTCCCGCCCGCCCGATACCATCAGGTGATGCCCCCCGCCCGTCTCCCCGGTCCCCGTCCACGCAAAGCCCTCGGCCAGCACTTCCTCCGCGATAGCGGGGTGCTCCAGGATATTGCTGCCGCCGTCGAGTGCCCGCCCGGCGGCCTCGTGCTCGAAGTTGGCGCCGGGACGGGGCAACTCACCGAGGTGCTGCTGGAGCGCGGTTTCCCTGTCCTCGCACTCGAAATCGAACCCCGCCTCGTCGAGCACCTGGGGCGCCGGTTTCGCGACGCTCCGAACCTGCGCATCATCGAAGCCGACGCGCGCACGCTCGACACCGCGTTGGTCATCCCCCCGGGCATGCCGTTTTCGCTGGTGGGCAACCTGCCGTACTTCGCCGCGAACCCGATCATCCGCCACTTCCTCGAAGGTTACCCCAGGCCCCGGAGCATGGTGGTGATGATCCAGCGCGAGGTGGCACGCGAGATCACCGCGCCCGCGGGCGACTGGTCCCTCCTGACCATCTCCGTCCAGGTCTATGCGGAGGCGCGCTCGCTGTTCGATGTCCCCCCGGAGGCCTTCGACCCGCCACCGGCCGTCTACTCGAGCGTCATCCGGATTGAGCTGCGCCCCGAGCCGCTGGTCCCGGAAGCCCGCATCGCCGAGTTCTTCGACTTCGTCTCAAAGACCTTTCGCAACCCCCGCAAACAGATCCACAACTCGCTCGCCCGTGGCGTCTGGCTCCCACCGGGCGGGGCCCGGGCAGCGCTGGAAAAGGCCGGCATCGATGCCACGCGCCGGCCGGAGACGCTGGACATCGCGGACTGGCTGCGTCTCCTCGACGCCTGCGCGGAGGTGCGGGCGAGTGCCTGACGACCACCGCGCCCTGGCGCCAGCCAAGCTCAACCTCGTACTGGAAGTCCTTGGACCGCGGCCCGATGGCTACCACGAGATCGACACGATCTTCCAGGAACTCGAGCTGGCGGACCGCGTGACGGTCTCATTCGGCGGTGGCGCCGGGGTCACCGCCAGCGGGCCCTGGGCGGCGGGCACGCCCTGCGACGCCACCAACCTGGCCTGGCGCGCGGCGGAGCGGCTGGCGGCACGGGCGGGCAGGACCACGGCGGGCCTCTCCATCCAGCTGCACAAGGAGATCCCACCGGCCGGGGGACTCGGCGGCGGCGCTTCCGATGCCGCGGCAGTCCTGAAGCTCCTGGCGGCAGCCTGGGCCGGGGTTACCCCGGAGATGGTGCAGTCCGTCGCAGAGGAGGTTGGCAGCGATGAGGCCTTTTTCCTCGAAGGCGGTACGGCCCGGGGGCGCGGCCGCGGCGAAATGATCGAACCGCTCCCTTCGTTGCCGCTCCACGACGTCGTGCTCTTCATCCCGCCCGCCACGATCGAGCGCAAGACAGCCCGGATGTTCGCGGCCCTCGATGCACTCCCGTTCGAGCCCCGCCGGGCCGCGGAGAAGTTGGCTTCGGGCCTGCCCAGGTCCGTCACGCCGGGGGACCTGTCCAACACCTTCGAGCGCGTGGCCTGGGAGATCTTTCCGGGGCTTGACCGCCTGCGCCGTGCGGTCGAGGAACGCATCGCCAGCGCAGTGCGCATGGC
This sequence comes from uncultured Anaerolineaceae bacterium, assembly GCA_964603275.1. Lineage (GTDB taxonomy): Bacteria > Chloroflexota > Dehalococcoidia > Tepidiformales > Tepidiformaceae > Amarobacter. The sequence continues at coordinate 18,311 of CAZRUZ010000027.1, forward strand.
GGGGGCCGGCCCCACGCTCTTCTGGATCGGGCCGCCCGGAAATGGCCGGCGGGTTGCCGCAGCAGCGGCGGGCCTCGACTGCACCGTGATCCCGACAAGCACGGCGGCCCCGCGATGAACGCGGTGATCGGCGGCTGGATGGCCGGCTACGCGATGGCGATCCTCTCGACCTTCGCCCTGACATACCTGGCCGTCCAGCCCGGCCCACAGAAGTTCGTGCAGAACTGGATTGACCCCGGCGTGCCCGGGTTCCTCCTCGCCGTGCCGATTTCCATCGGCACCACCGTGATGTGGACGATGGCCGGCCTGGTGCTGGCCTCCGCCTACGTCCTCGGGGGATTCGAAGACAAGCCCGGCGCACTGGGCGCTCCGAGCTGGCAGTTCACGCTGATCATGGCCGCGGTCGCATTCCTCCCGGTCCCCATCCTCCTCGCCCTCTCGCGCCGGCTGTGGTGGTTGTGGGCGGTCATGTCGCTCTCATTCGTTGGTCTGTTCGGCTGGCTGATGCCTCTGCTCGCCGAGCGGTGATATACTTCCCCCACTCGTGAAAACCTTTGCAATACCATCGGAGGCGCCTCGTGCCGGGCACCATTATTGACATGCACCTGCACACCACGCGTGGCGCTTCCGATTCAATGCTCGACCCAGACGATCTCATCGCCGAAGCCCGACGCGTGGGGCTTACCGGGGTGAATATCACCGAACACGACCGCATGTGGGAGTCGTGGGACCTCAGTCCGTTCCGCAAGAAGCACGAAGGGATCTTCGTCTCCAACGGGATGGAGGTCTCGACCGACATGGGGCATATCCTCGCGGTTGGGCTGAAGGGCTACGCCCCCGGCATCCGCCGGCTCGAAAAGCTCCGTGAAGTGGCGAACGAGCAGGGCGCGTTCCTCATCGTCGCCCACCCCTTCCGTCACTTCTTCGACCCAGTCCATTTCAAGCGCGAAGGCAAGGAGCCGTTCAACCTGATGCCCGAGCAGGCGGCGAAGCTCCCGGTCTTCCAGCTTGTCGACGGGATCGAGGTGCTCAACGGCTGCAACACGCCGCGTGAGAACTACTTCGCCCTCCAGGTCGCCAAGGCGATGGGGAAGCCCGGCACCGGCGGCTCCGATGCTCACAGCACCCAGGGTATCGGCTATTTCACCGCCGTGTTCGACGAGGAACTGCTCAGCCAGGAACACATGGTCGACCAGATGCACAAGGGCCGCTTCCATCCGGGCCGCGGCCTGCCCGAGGGTAAGCTCAACAACTACTGGGAAACGGCCGAGCCGATTCCCTTCTACGAATGAACGGTCCGTCGTCCTACGGCCGCAGCTGGGCACTCATCGGGCTCGCGGCCGCGGTGTGCCTCCCGGGGATCGTCTTGCGCTTCGGAGGCATCCACCCCGAACCCGTCCCGGGGGCCATCATTTTCGGCCTCGCGATCCTCGCCGCCGCGTTCCTCCTGAGCTGGGGCGCCGAAACCGCGGAGCTCGACATCTCCCAGGGACTCGCCCTGGCCATCATCGCCATCATCGCGGTGCTCCCGGAATACGCCGTCGACTTCATCCTCGCCTGGAACGCCGGGGCTGACCCGGAGGAAGCCGAGCGCGGACTGGCCATCGCCAACATGACCGGCGGCAACAGGCTCCTCATCGGCGTCGGCTGGCCCATCGTCTTCTTCCTCTTTTTCTATCGCACGAAGCTGAAGGAGCTGATCGTCGACCGCCAGCGGAGCCTCGAACTGGTCTTCCTGTCGATCGCCACGCTCTACGTGATCTTTATCCCGCTCCGCCACCACGTGAGCATCATCGACACCATCGTGCTCGTCTCGCTGTTCGTCATCTACCTGTACTTCACCTCCAAGGTGGAATCGGAACACGTCGAACTGGTTGGGCCGGCCCAGGCGATGGGTTCGCTGACCGATGCACCGCGGCGCACGCTGGTCATCATCGTCCTCATCTTCAGCGCGGTGACCATTTTCTGCTCCGCCGAGCCCTTTGCCGAGTCGCTCGTGCACATCGGCGAGGACTTCGGCGTCTCCGAATTCCTGCTCATCCAGTGGCTCGCGCCGCTGGCGTCCGAGTCGCCGGAGGTGCTGGTCGCCTGCCTGCTCGCCTGGCGCGGCCGTGCCGCCGCCGGGATGGGCGTCCTGATCTCCTCCAAGGTCAACCAGTGGACGCTGCTGATCGGCACGTTGCCGATCGCCTTCCTCGTGTCCTCCGGCGATTTCGGGTTCACCCTCGGGCTGCCACTGGACGACCGCCAGCGGGAGGAGATCTTCCTGACCGCCGCTCAATCCGCGTTCGCCATCGCCGTCTTCATGAACCTGCGTATGGGGAGGGCCGAGGCGATCGCGCTGTTCGTGCTGTTCGCGACCCAGCTCTTCATCACCAATGAACAGGCCCGGGTCGTGTATGCGGGCGTGTATACGCTCCTGTGCATCGCGCTCCTGATCCTGAGCCGCAAGCAGATCCCGCTCACGTTCAGCGATGCCTGGGCGGTGATGCGGGGCCGGGAACTCGCGCACCGGCCGGGCGACCCCCCTGAGCCGCTGGCGCCGTCGCACTAAACAAAAAGCCCCGCCGGAAGGCGGGGCTTTTCGTTCGGATGAGTGGTACGCCCGGGAGGATTCGAACCTCCGACCTTTGGGTCCGCAACCCAACACTC
>CAZRUZ010000028.1:0-20317 GCA_964603275.1 uncultured Anaerolineaceae bacterium
ACGCGCCGGAGGAGCAGTTCGGCAAGGCGATGTCGATCCCGGACGAGGTTGTTGAGGACTTCTTCACGCTGGCGACGAACCTGCACCCCGACGAGGTGAAGGCGATCATGGCGGAGCTGCGCGAAGGGGAGCGGAGTCCGATGGACACGAAGAAGCTGCTGGCGCGGACGATCGTGAGCGAGTTCTGGGGTGACGAGGCGGCGGCCGCGGCCCAGGGGCACTTCGAGCGGACGGTCCAGCGCAAGGAGATGCCGGACGACATCCCGGACCACCGGGTGGTTGAGGGCGACCTCTTGCTGGACGTGATCGTGGCTGCCGGCGCCGCGCCCTCAAAGCGGGAGGCGCGCAGGCTGTTCGAGCAACGGGCGGTGACGGTGGACGGGCTGGTGATGGAGCCAACGACGCCGGCCCGGGCGGGCATGGTCGTGCAGGTAGGGAAGCGCCGCTGGATCAGGATGGTGTAGGGACGGGAGGGCATCCCTGCTCGCGCTCATTGCGGGGCCCGGGATGAGCCGCGTATCCTGCGGGCCCCGGGGATCCCCGGAGTGGAGGAAGCACAATGGCAGACCTGAAAGAGACACAGGAACGGCACGCCCGGGACGTCATGGCCGGGAACATGGCGGCGCTGATGGGCGACTTCACGCCAGCGGGGCTGACGAAGGCGATGGCGCTGGCCGCCAACCCGATTTCGGCAACCTCGTTCGAGGTGAAAGACCTGGGCAACAACGAGGCCGAAATCAGCTATATCGGCGCGACCACGCGGAAAGTCTGGAGCAAGTGGGTCGATAGCGGTGGCAAGTGGCAGGTCGAGGACCTGAAGGACCTGGGCTGAGATGACCTCCCCGGCGGAGGCCCGTGTTGCGGTCGAGCGCAACGCCCTTGCGATCATGCGAGGCGACCTGATGCAGGTGATGGCGGACCTGACGCCGGAAGCGCTTGGCCAGCTGATGCAGATGGGCAGCCAGGCGGGAGGGATCTCGCCGGCCCAGATGCCGAACATCGAGGGCTATGACGTGGACGAAAAAGGCCCGGATGGCGAAGGCCAGCTGTTCCACGTGACCTTCCGGTCATCGATGGGGACTGCCACCCTGGCGACCACCTGGAAACAGGTGATGGGTCAGTGGAAGCTGACCTCAGTCAGCCTGGTCTCAGCGGAGATGACCGGTTAAGAGCGGGGTCGCCCCCGGCGAGGATAGGAACGAGGAGACCCGTGGAAATCTGCCTGGTGAGACACGCGATTGCGGTGGAACGGGGGACACCGGGATATGAGGACGACTCGCGGCGGGAGCTGACCGCCGAGGGGCGCGTCCGGATGAACGAGGCGGCGGCCGGACTGCGGCGGGTGTTCACTCCGCAGACGATCCTGACATCGCCGCTGGTCCGGGCCGCGGAGACCGCGGAAATCCTGCGGAAGGCGTACGGGCTCGGGAAAGCGCGGGTCTGCGAAGCGCTGGCTTCCGACGACTGCGACGCGGTGCTCCGGGCGCTTGAAGAGGTGGATGCGGACGCCGTGGCGCTCGTCGGGCACGAACCGTGGATGAGCGAGCTGCTTTCGTACCTGCTGACGGGAGCGGCGGGAGGGATGACGGCGACGTTCAAGAAGGGCGCCGCCGCGCTCGTCATGTCCGAGGGTCCGCCACGGCCCGGCGAGTGCTGGCTCGAGTGGCTCAGCCAGCCGGGAATGCTGCGACGCATGGGCCGGGCGAGGATCTAGGAATCGACGGTCACTTCAACCGGCGACCGGAGAACGGCCTCCAGGCGGCGCTGCTGGCGCTCGAGTTCGTAGACCTCGGCATCGAGCGGCGCCCGGGCTTTGAGCCGGATGAGCAGTGTGCCCTTGCGGCGCTGGGCGGCCACGTCGTGGACGGGCGAGGGATGGCGCCGGCGGACGGCCCGGGCCGTGCCGAGCAGCGCCGCGAGGACGGCGGCCTTGCGCGCGTCGTCGGGTTCGACGATTGAGGCGTACGGGGTGAGATCCGGCGCACCGGAATCGGCCCAGCGGACGAGTGCGGCGAGGATCACGATTTCGCGGTGGGTGAAGCCGTGGAGGTCACCGGAATGGACCAGGTACTCGGCGTGGCGGTCCCGGTTGTAGTAGTCGACGTGCATGCCGATACCGGCGAGGCGGGCTGCCCCCAGGAGGAGGTCCTTTTCCGGGCTGGCGAGGCCATGGAGCCCGGCCGTGGCATCGAAGAGGATGGCGGCGGCGTGGACAACCGGCTCGGCCATGTGCTCGTCGACGCCGTTGGCCCGGGCCAGGCCGGCGATCGAGGCGCCCCGGACGTCCGGCAGGATCGCCGCTTCGCCGCGGATCTGCTGCCAGACCAGGCCTTCACGGAGGCCCTGCCCGGCAACGTGGAGCGTGGTAGCGCCGAGGATCTCCATCACTTCATCGATGACGATTGCGGCCGCGTGGAGCGTATCGACCCGGTTGGACCCGACGCCCGGGAGCTTGCGGCGCTCATCGGTTGAGGCGCCGGACAGCGCGGCGGCGATCCTCCGGACCTCACGCCGGCTGACTTCGATGCCATGCAGGCGGCGGAGTGGATAGCTCCGGCGGATGCGGGCGATGCGGGCAAGGTTGCGGACCGCGCCGCCGGTGGCGAAGAGCGTCGGGGCCGGCAACGTCGTGGAGATCTGCTGGCGGACCGCCTTGCGGAGGGCGCGGACTTCGCGCGCTGACGGCGGGTCGCCGGGGAGGAACCGTTCGCGCGCGTAAATGGCGCCGAGGGGCGCGGATTGGACTTCCGCGAGTCGCCGGTCCTGGACGCGCATGACTTCGAGCGAGCCACCGCCGATATCGAGCAGGTGGCCATCCCGCAGCGTGGTGCTGTTCGCGACGCCGAGGAAGCCGCAGAGGGCCTCCTCACCCCCGGAGAGCACGCGGATGGAGAGCCCGGTTGTGGCGCGGACGGCGTCGATGAACTCGCCGGCATTCGGCGCGCGGCGAAGCGCCTCGGTGCCGACGGCGACGGTCACGGAGGGGCTGTAGGAGGCCGCCACCTGGGCCATGATCGAGAGGGCCCGGACGCCGCGGGCGATGCCCTCCGGGGTCAGGTCCCCACCCTGCTGGCCTTCTCCGAGCCGGGCATCGAAACGCTCCTCATCCACGACTTCGAAAGCGGATGACGAAAGCGAGCGGGCGACGAGCAGGCGGACGGAGTTCGAGCCGACATCGATGACGGCGACGATGGTGGGGTTCACAGTGGCCTCTTCACAGAGATCATTATGATCCTGCTGTTAACAGCCGTTAACCCCGAATCCGGCGAACGGTGCGGAGATAGGCGATATTCGGGGTTGACACGAAGCATGTAGAATGGTGGAAGTCCCCGGACTGGAGGCGACCATGAAGCGAAGAATGCTTGCCGCGGTTCTGCTCCCGCTCCCGTTTGCGGCACTTCCGGTGGCGGCGGTGCTGGTTGGCGCTGCTTCCACGAACGGAAACGGCGGGCTGGTGGTGCAGACGCCAATGCCGCTCGAACGCCCGGCCGAACACGTGCTCGAAGCCGGCGGCCCCGGGACGGTGGCGCCCGCGGGCGAGCGCCCGGCCGAGCCTCTCGCCTACAGCACCGGAGAGCCAGACCAATGCTCCAGCCGCCCGGGCACCGAAGGGTAGATGGCGGCGATCCGGTGAGCGGCGACGGGCGAGGGATCTGGAGGTAGCGGAATGACCACCGTGGAGCCTCGCAACGAGCGGTCCGGACGCATGATCGATGAGTACCTGCTGAGCGAGCAGCAGCTCGAGGCGATGTACTCCTACATGTTGATGGCGCGGCGCCTGAACGAGCGAATGCTGACGCTGAACCGGCAGGGGCGGGCGGCATTCGTGATTGCCGGCGCCGGGCAGGAGGCCGCGCAGGTTGGGGCCGCGATGGCGTTGAACGTGGGGACGGACTACCTGGCGCCGTACTACCGCGACCTCGGCATGAACCTGGTGTTCGGGATGAGCGCCCGCGAAGCGATGTTGAACCTGCTGGCGAAGCGGGACGACCCGAACAGCCACGGCCGCCAGATGCCATCGCACTGGGGAAACCGGGAACGGCGGGTGGTCACCCAATCGAGCGTGGTGGCGACCCAGCTGGTGCACGCGGCAGGGATCGCACTGGGGGCGAAGTTGCGCAAAGACCCGCTCGTGGTGATGGCGTGCTGCGGAGAAGGGAGCACCAGCCGGGGCGATTTCCATGAGGCGCTGAACTTCGCCTCTATCCACCGGTTGCCGGTGATCTTCTACATCCAGAACAACGGCTACGCGATCACGGAGCGGAACGAGAAGGAGATGGCCGTTCCGAATGTGGCCGACCGGGCGCGGGCGTACAACATGAACAGCGCGATGGTCGACGGGATGGACGCGATCGCGGTGTACCAGACCGTGAAGCCAGCGGTTGACCAGGCACGGAACGGCGGGGGGCCGTTCCTGATCGAGGCCAAGTGTTACCGGCTCTGGCCCCATTCGAGCGACGACGACGATACCCGCTACCGTCCCCGGAAAGAGCTGGAAGAGTGGACAAAGAAAGACCCGGTCACGCTGTTCCGGGGGCGGGTCGAAGCGGACGGCATCTTCCCGGCGGCGGACCTGGACCAGATCGAGCAACGCGTGGACGAAGAAATCCGCGACGCCACCCAGTGGGCGCTCATGCAGCCCGACCCGGAGCCAGAAGACGCGCTCGGGTTCGTGTACAAGGACGTTTGAGATGGCGGCAATGACCGTCATTGAAGCGGTCCGTTCGACGCTGGATGAGGCACTCGGGGCGGACGAGCGGGTCTTCATCCTCGGTGAAGATGTGGAAGCGGGCGGGGTCTTCCGCGCGACCGACGGCCTGGGGGCGAAGTACCCGGGACGCGTGATCGACTCGCCGCTGGCCGAATCGGCGATCATCGGGCTGGCGATCGGCGCGGCGCACTACGGGATGCGGCCGATCGCGGAAATCCAGTTCGCGGACTTCATCCACGCGGGGTTCGACCAGCTCTGCAGCGAAGCCTCGCGCTGGTGTTACCGGACGAGCGGCGATTCGTACCTGCCGATGGTGGTACGGACGCCCTGGGGAGGCGGAGTGCACGGGGGGCAGCACCATTCGCAGAGCATCGAGGCGTATTACGCCCACATGCCCGGGATCAAGGTGGTGGCGCCGTCGTTCCCGGCGGACTACCGGAGCCTGTTGCGGGCGGCCATCGCCGACCCCAACCCGGTGCTCTTCCTCGAACACAAGCGGACGTACCGGCTGGTCCGGCAAGAGATGGACGGCGCCCCGGCAGAGACGGTGATCGGGCGGGCGCGGCGGGCGCGCCGCGGGGGCGACCTGACGATCATCGCGTACGGGCTGATGCTGCATGAATCGCTGGCGGCTGCCGAAACGCTGGCCGGCGAGGGGGTCGATTGCACGGTGGTGGACCTGCTCACGCTGAACCCGCTGGACCGGGAGACGATCCTCGAATCGGCGAAGGCGACGGGGAAGGTGCTGATCGTGCACGAAGACACGCTGACCGGGGGTCTCGGGGGAGAGATCGCGGCGATCATCGCCGACCACGCGTTTGAATACCTCGATGCGCCGATCCGGCGGGTGGCCGGGCCGGACATCCCGCCGATGCCGTTCCACCACGCCATGGAGGACTTCTTCATGCCCAACAGGGAGAAGATCGCGACTGCCGCGCGCGAGCTGGCGGCGTACTGAAATGACTCACAATTCACGATCCACGATTCTCGATTTGGGTGGGTGGCCATGACGGTAGTGAAAATGCCGCAACTTGGCGAGAGCGTTACCGAGGGGACCATCCTGGCGTGGCTGAAGGCTCCGGGCGACCCGGTCGGGCAGGACGAGCCGATTTGCGAGATCGAGACGGAGAAGGTGACGGCGGAACTGCCATCGCCGATCGGGGGGACGATGGGGGCCATCCTGGTGCCCCAGGGCGAGACGGTAGAGGTGGGGACACCACTCTGTGACGTGGTTGAAGCGGCCGAGACCTCACCCGGGGGCATGGCGCCAGCTGCCGCCACCGGCCGCGCAGATGGGAAGTGGCTGGGCGGCCCCATGGCGATCCCCCCGGACGAATCACCGGCCGCGGCGCCGATCACCGCCGCAACAGCCACCCCCGTGCGAGTCGTGCCGTCGGCCGAGGCGGTGAGATCCAGACCAGACGAGCGCGAGCGGTTCTACTCGCCGGCGGTCATGCGGCTGGCCCGCGAGCACACCATCGACCTTTCGCAGGTAGCCGGGACGGGCATTGGTGGTCGCGTGACGCGCCGTGACGTGGAACGGCAGGTCTCCGGGCATCCCGGTACTGGCGCGGCCGCCGCGGCGCCGCCAACGGCCGGAACGCCGTACGAGACCGTCACGCTTTCACCAACACGGCGGACGATCGCCGAACACCTGACCCGGTCGAACGTGGAGGCGCCGCAGGCGTGGACAATGGTGGAATGCGACGTTGCCGGGCTTGTGGCCCGGCGTGAACGCGAGAAGGCTGGATTCGAGCAACTGGAGGGTATCGGCCTGACACTCCTCCCGTACTTCACGGCGGCGGTGTGCGAATCGCTGCGCGCGTTCCCGATGCTCAATGCGCGCTGGGAGGGCGCCGAGCTGCGGCGGTACCGCGACAGCAACATCGCGATTGCTGTGGCGACGGAGCACGGGCTGGTCACCCCGGTGATCCACGGAGCCGGGGAATTGAGCGTGGCCGGACTGGCGAAGCAGATCGCCGCCCTGGTGCAGCGGGCCCATGCGCGCAAGCTGCGAGTAGAGGACGTGGAGGGCGGGACGTTCACGGTGAACAACACCGGGGCGTTCGGGTCAATCGCCTCGAAGCCGATCGTGAACACCCCGCAGGTCGGGATCGTGACGATGGAGCGCGTGGTGAAGCGCGCGGTTGTGGTGGAAGGGGCCGCGATCGCGATCCGTCCGATGGTGAACGTCTGCCTGAGCTTCGACCACCGGGCGCTGGACGGGTTCGAGGCAGGCGGGTTCCTGGCGGACCTGAAGGCGAGGCTGGAGGCCATCGCCTGAACGGTGGCGTGGGGTGGTACCGATTGCGCCGCATGTAGTACTCCGCTTGCTGTGGTACTACGGGGGACGACACGTATTACCCGCAAGGGTCAGATTACGATCCCGGCGGCCATCCGCGAGGCACTGGGCATCGCTGAAGGCGACCGGGTGGCGGTGAGTTATGACGATGACACACAGCTCGTGACACTCGTCCCGACGGGCTCCGTTGTCCGGCGGACAGCAGGGATGCTCAAGCGCGCGGGGCAACCAGCTGTCGAGACGCAACAGGAGAAACGCAGCGGCCGGGACGACTGGAGCGGCGCATCGGCGGTTCGCGACGCGCGGTCGAAGCGTGGCTGACGTCCTCATGCTGGACACGAATGTCCTGCTTCGGCACCTGTTACAGGACAGTGCGGGCCAGGCTGCCCGAGCAACCGGACTCCTGGAACGGATAGAAGCCGGCGAATTCACGGCAAAGATGACCGCGATTGCGATCGCGGAGATGGTCTGGGTGTTTTCGGGAGTGCACTACGGGTTCTCGAGGGATGAGATCCGGCAGGCAATCGGAGAGTTGCTGTCGATCCCCGGCCTCCAGGTCGCCGATGCCGAGGCGATCCGCGTCGCACTCGACACCTACGCAGCGCACAGCGTCGACTTCATCGATGCCTACCAGGCGGCACTCGCCGGGAGTTTGGGGATGACCATCGTCAGCTTCGACCAGGACTTCGACAGAATCCCGGGCGCGGCCCGAATCGAACCCGCTGGATAGCCCCGGGCCGGTTAGCCGCGCGGGGGGAGCGCGTCGAGCGCGCGGCCGATGACCATGCGCTGGATCTGGTTGGTCCCTTCGAAGATCTGGAAGATCTTGGCATCGCGGACCCACTTTTCGACCGGGTGGTCGCGCATGAAGCCCTGGCCGCCGAGGACCTGGACCGCATCGACGGTGACCTTCATGGCCATATCGCTGGCGAAGCACTTGGCCATAGAGCCTTCGGCCTGGAGGTAGGGTGCGTTGGCGCCAGCCATCCAGGCGGCGCGCCAGACCATGAGCCTGGCGGAATCCACAGCCATGGCCATATCGGCGAGCATGAAGCTGATCGCCTGGTTCTTGATGATCGGCTTCCCGAACTGGACGCGCTGTTTCGCGTAGTCGAGAGCGTACTCGTAGGCCGCGCGGCCGATGCCGAGGGCGTAGGCGCCGACGACGGGGCGGGTGCGCTCGAGCGTCATGAGCGCGCCAAGGGCGCCGGGGCCGGAGCCTCCGCCACCTGCCGAGGGGGCGCCGAGCTTGTATTCAGCCGGGATGCGGCACTCGTTCAGGACGACATTCGCGGTGTGGGAGGCGCGGATGCCCATCTTCTTCCAGGTCGTGCCTTCTTCGAGCCCCGGCGTGCCGCGGGGGACGATATACGCGCCGAGCCCGCCCCAACCCTTCGTCCGGTCCTCGGTGGCAAAGACGACATGGACATCGGCGATGTTGCCGTTGGTGATGAACTGCTTCTCGCCGTTGAGGATGTACTCATCCCCATCGCGGGTTGCGGTGGTCTGGATGTTGGCGACATCGGAGCCGGCGTCGGGCTCGGTGAGGCACATGGCGCCGAGGTGGACCTCGTTGGCATCGGAGGCGATCGCATTGAGCCACTTCTCGCGCTGTTCGGGAGAGCCGGTGGCGGCGATGGACGCGCCGGCCAGGCCGGAACTGTTGATGGCAAGTGCAATCCCGGCGCATCCCCAGGAGAGCTCTTCCGCGAGGATGGAGGGGATCAATGCCGAGCCGGAACCTTCGAGGAGGCTCCCCTGCTTCGAAACGCCGAAGCCGATGGCGGCGGCCTTCTTGATGATGTCGTAGGGGACTTCCTCGTGCTCATCGTAGTAGGCGGCGACGGGCCGGATTTCCTTCTTCGCGAAGTCGTGAGCGACCTGCTGAACCATCTTTTCTTCGTCGGTCAGTTCAAACGAGACCATCGGGGCGCTCCTTCCGCGCGAGGGTGAGACGCAGGGTACCACCCAGCCCGCCAAATGGAAGGGGCGGAGAGAGCGAGGCGTGCGGCGATGTGTGGGGAAGCCAACACACCAGAAGGCCCCGGGGCGTGGGATAACAAACCCCGGAGTGAGCCATCATGAGCCGGGGGTGGATCGGAAGGGACCCGAGCGGCTACGGTGATTATGACGTGCGGCAACTGCCAGCCCTGGATGGGCTGTGAATACCGAAACGTCATGTCAGGAGTGCCACGGGATCTTCACAAAGAATGCCCGATTTTCCGTGGACAGGCCGGGGAGTGGCTGACTATCATTGCGCCGCCCCTGGTACCACGACCGTTATGCAACTGAGGTAAGGCGACGTTATGGACGAGCGCATCGGCCAGTTTTTGAATTTCCTGGCAGTGGAGAAGAACGCATCAAACAACACCATCGCCGCCTACAAGAACGACCTGGGCCAGTTCACGGCTTTCCTGGCGGGTGCCACCCCGGGGCGAGCCTTGAACGGCACCTCGCAGGAGGCGTTCGTCAAATACGTTGAATACCTGCGGAACGAGCAGAAGTACAAGGACGCGACCGTCGCCCGGAAGGTCGCGGCGGTGAAGTCGTTCTACGGGTTCCTGGCGGCGGAAGGCATGGTAGACCATGACCCAACCGAGCAACTGAAATCGCCGCAGGTTGGGAAGACGCTGCCCCGCGCGCTGACTGTGGCTGAGGTAGATGAACTGCTGGAACAGCCCGCCCGGCGGAACACGCCGGAAGCACGACGGGACAAGGCGATGCTGGAGCTGCTCTACGCAACGGGCCTGCGGGTCACCGAACTGGTCTCGCTGGACGTGAACGACATCGCGCTGGAGAGCGACCCGGTGACGGTGCGCTGCGTAGGCAAGGGTGAGCGGGAGCGCGTGTTGCCGCTGCACCAGCGGCCGGTGGACGAGCTGCGCCAGTACATCTTCCACGTGCGGCCCAAGCTGGTGCGCAACCGGCGCGAGGCGGCCCTGTTCGTGAACCGCCGGGGCGAACGTCTGACGCGGCAGGGTTTCTGGCTGATCCTGAAGAATTATGCAAAGGACGCGAACCTCGATAAGACGATCACGCCACACACACTGCGCCACACCTATGCGACGCACATGCTCAGCGGCGGCATGCCGCTTCGCAATGTCCAGGACGCACTCGGACACGCCAGCATTTCGACGACGCAAATCTACACGCACCTGACTGACGACCAGAAACGGCGGGAATACGACAAGGCGCACCCCCGCGCCTGAGCACCCGCGAGGACAGGTGAGCTCCGCATACAGGCACGCCAGCTGGCGTGCCTGTAGCCTTTCCTGAGATGGACCACCGGAAACTCATCGCTGCACTCATGGCGCCGACCGCATCGGCGGCGCTGCGGGATCTGGACCGGGAGGGCTGGCTGACCGGCGCCATCCCGGAGCTGGAGGCGGGACGCGGCTTCGTCCAGCCCTCGCTCCACTACTACGACGTGCTGGACCACAACCTCGCGGCGGTGGCGGCCGCGGACGCCATCCTGAGCGACGGTGACGACAACGCGGAGTTGCGGGAAGCGCTGGAGTGGCTCGACTTCGATGCCTCGATCGCGCGGGAGATCGATGGTGTGCCGCTTGTGGCGCTGATCAAGCTGGCGAGCCTGCTGCACGATGTGGCCAAGCCGGCCACGGCGGTCTTCGCCGAGGGGCGCTTGCGGTTTCCGCGGCACGGCCCCCGGGGGGCCGAGATGATGCGGGAGCGGCTCCCGGCACTCGGGTTCGGGGACGAGGCAACCGGCCTCGTCGCGCGGCTCATCCGTTACCACCTGCGGCCGGGGGAGCTGATCAAGAACGGCGTAGTCACCGACCGCGCGGTTCGCCGGTTCGTCGCCGACCTGGAGGGACACGTACTGCCGCTGATGCTCGTCTCGATCGCGGACGGGATGGCAACAAGGGGGCCAGGGTACACGCGGGAGCATTACCGGCGGCACTGTGCTTTCGCGAACTATGTCACGGCACGGGCCTGGGCGGTGAGCGAGGAGGGGGACCCACCGTTGCTGACGGGCGATGACCTGATCGCCGAGCTTGACCTTTCCGGTGGACGCTTGTTGGGGGCTGTCCTAACATCGGTTCGCCGAGCTCAATTCGAACGCGCCATCACGACGAGGCACGATGCACTCGCGCTGGCACGCTCGGTCCTGGAAACCCTGAAGGCGGCTGAATAGCCGGCCCGGGCCGGCCAGGCAGGAGAATTCCGATATGGCCGCAATGTGGAGCGTCATCTTCTACACCGGACTCACGGTGGTGGCCTTCTACTTCTTCCTCCTGCGCCCGGTGCTCCAGAACCAGAAGCAGCAGAAGAAAGCGGTGCAGCAGCTGCAGATCGGCGACGAGGTTGTGACCACTGGCGGCCTGATCGGTGAAGTGAAGGATGTCGTGGCGCCCGTGGATGGGCCAACCGAGATCATCCTGGAGCTGGCGCCGGGGGTGCGGGTTCGCGCCCTGACAGACGCGATCCAGCGGCGGCTGAGCACGCTTGAGCCAGCGAGCGACGAATCAACAACGGCCGAGGGCCATCCCGGCGAGGTTTCTCACAACAGTGCGTAGTACCACCACCGTCCTGCTCTTTCTCTTCGTGGTGGCGCTGACAGCGTTCAGCGTCATCGTTGTCTGGCCGAGTTCGCCGGACCGGTACCTGCCGGGGGACTTCTGGCCGGAAGGCCGGGGCCTCAAGATCGGCGACTGGGAGCGCGAGACCATGCGCCTCGGTCTCGACCTCCGCGGCGGCTCGTACCTGGTGCTCGAGGCAAGCCCGCCCGCTGATTACCAGGGAGACCTGGACCAGGCGATGGACGGCGCCAAGGACGTGGTCGAGCGCCGGGTGAACGAGTTCGGTGTGAGCGAGGCCGAGATCCAGCGGACCAGCGGGAACCGCCTGACCGTGCAGGTCCCGGGCATGGCGCTGGCCGAAGCCCAGAACCTGATCGGCAAGACGGCCGCGCTCCAGTTCATGACGTACGACGACCAGACCAACCTGGTGCCCGCGACCGGAGTGGTGGACGGACAGACCATTGCGATGACTGGCGCTCATCTGAAGAACAACACGTACCCGGAACGTTCAGGGACGACCTATGCGGTGGTGTTCGAGACGACATCGACCGGCTCGAAGCTGCTCGACCAGATCACGACGCGGGCGGTGCAGTATCCATCGACCGACCCCCGCAACTACCTGATCGTGATGCTCGATGGCCAGGTGCTTTCCGAGGCCGCCGTCCAATCGGTGATCACCGATACGGGGCGGATCACGGGACAGGCATCGTTCACGGAAGCGGCGAACCTTTCGAAACAGCTCAATGCCGGCGCACTGCCGATCCCGCTGCAAACCATCCAGGCGAAGGAAGTGAGCGCGACGCTGGGCGAGGACTCGGTGCTGGACTCGGTCAAGGCCGGTCAGGTCGGGCTGCTCGCTGTGATGCTGTTCATGATCCTGTACTACCGGTTGCCGGGGGTGCTGGCCTCGGCAGCGCTGATTGTCTACACGGCGATCACGCTGATGGTGTTCAAGCTTTGGCCGGTCACGCTGACGCTCTCGGGCATCGCGGCGTTCGTGCTTTCCATCGGCATTGCGGTGGACGCGAACATCCTGATCTTCGAGCGGATGAAAGAGGAACTGCGGCGGGGCAGGCCGCTCAATGCGGCCATCGACATCGGGTTCTCGCGCGCGTGGTCCTCGATCCGTGATTCGAACGTTTCGACGCTCATCACCTGCCTGATCCTCTACTGGTTCGGCAGCCAGTTCGGGGCATCGCTGGTCCAGGGCTTCGCCCTGACGCTGGCCATCGGCGTGGGGATCAGCATGTTCTCGGCGATCACGGTGACGCGGACGTTCCTAAAGATGCTCCTGGGGACTCCGCTGGCGAAGAACCACTTCCTGTTCAATGCCGAAGAGACCAAGCGCACAACGGTGGCCGCGCGGGCGGCCGGGGCGAGGGGGGAATAGTCATGCTGGACTTCGCTGGGAAGCGCTGGTGGTACCTCTCGTTCTCGATCGCGTTTGTGCTCGTGGCGGTAGCAGCCCTGGGGCTGTGGGGATTGAAGGCGGGGATCGAGTTCACCTCGGGTTCTTCGGTCACGCTCAAGTTCACGGAACGCACGGTGACGCAGAGCGAGTTGCGGCAGGCCATGCGCGACCTGGACCACCCGGAGGCACGCGTGCAAGGCGCCGGGGAAAACACGTTCATCATCCGCACGTCGGAGCTTGCGAACGCACCAAGCCTGGACAGCGCTTCGGGGCCTGCCCAGCCCGGCGAGATCGACGAGATCGAGCGCGCTTTGCGGGACAAGTTCGGGGCATTCGACCGCGAGGACTTCTCGACGGTCTCGGGGACGGTTTCGAGCGAGATCGCCCGTTATGCAACGCTCGCAGTCGCAGCCGCAGCCGTTGCAATCCTCCTGTACATCTGGGTGATGTTCCGGCAGCTGCCGAAGCCATGGCGCTATGGCACGTGCGCGGTCATCGCGCTGGTGCACGATGCGCTGATCATCCTGGGGTTGTTCGCGATCCTGGGACAGGTGCGCGGGACCGAGGTGGACACGGCGTTCATCACCGCGATCCTGACGGTCATCGGCTTCTCAGTGCACGATACGATCGTGGTGTTCGACCGGATCCGGGAGACGCTTTCGAACGACCCGTACATCCCGTTTGAGGAAGCGGTCAACGCCAGCATGACTGACACGCTGGCGCGGTCGATCAACACCTCGCTTGTGGTTGTGCTGACGATCGTCGCGATGATGCTGATCGGCGGCGAGACCATCCGGAACTTCCTGCTGGTGCTGCTGGTCGGGATCGTCGCCGGGACGTACTCGAGCATCGGCGTGGCCGCGCAGGTGCTGGTCGTGTGGGAAAACGGCGACCTCGGGAAGTTCTGGCGGCGTCTGCGGGGCGAGTCGACAGAGGGAGAGGCGGCCGCGGAAGCGGTCTAGCCCGGTCTGATTCGGAACAGTGCATTCAAGCGCCGGGGCATTGGTCCCGGCGCTTTGCCGTTGTTGCCGGCGGCGCCACGCCCCTAGCGGAATGTCCTGGCATCGCCGGCACGGCGGGTGATATGGAGCGCGTCGAGGTGTTCGAGGAAGGCCTGCGCGTACTTCCGGCTGGTGGCAAAGAGGTCGCGAGCCTCGGCGAGGGTGATCGCACCGTGGGCGGCGGCGTGCTCGCGAGCCATGGCAGTCATGGTTTCGAACACGGCGGCATCGAAGACGACCCCCGCGCCGGTATCGACGACCAGACCGCGTTCGGCAAGGTGGGCGAGGAGAGGCGGGGCGGGCAGCCCGCCGGTTGGCGGGCTGAAGCTGCCTTCGCGGAGACTGGCGAGAAAGGCATCGACTTCGCGCTGCTGGTGAGGGGGGAGGGACGGCAGGTAGCCCGGCGGCGCAAGCGCGGCGCCATCTCTCCCGAGGACACCGGATGCCACGGCATCGAAGACCAGGAGGTCGAACGCCTGCGCCGCGAGCCCGAGGGCCCGGCGGACGTGCTCGCGGGGGACGCCGAGGCGGAGCGGGTTCTCATCGAGGAAGGCGCCAACCACTCCGGTGAGTTGCGCCTTCCGGGATTCGAGCCAGGCGCGCGAAAGCACCACGCCACCGGCACGGCGGACTTCACCTGACCGCAGCAGGCGTTCGAGGCCGGGTGCAGCGAGCTCACCACCGGAGGCAGCGAGGATGGCCTCGGGCGCTCCCGGGCCGGCGGCGAGCAGATCGAGGAGCCGTTCTTCTGGCGAGCCGCTGAGCAGCCGTTCCAGTGCAGCGAGGGTGGGGGCGTGGTTTCGGCGGTGGCGGCGGCTGTTGACCGCCACGATGACGCCACCGGCCACCGTGTCGTTGGGTGTCCGGACGATGCAATGGTCGCGCGGGACGGCAGGAAGGGGTTGCTGAAGGACGAGCTGAGCCCAGCATTCATCGCCGGGAAGGAGCACGTCGCGGTCGAGCAGGCGGAGGCGCCCTTCGGATTCGGCGGTGGCCGAGAGGACGGTGATCCCCGCATCGTGGGCGAGGGGGTGAGCGAGCGATGTCGTGGCGCGAAGCCGGACATCGAGCACCGCGGCCGGCGTGATGGCGCCCGGTGGGGCGAGGACCATGCCCCGGTGGACATCCTCGACGTGGATGCCACTGAGATTGACCGCGGCGCGCGTCCCGGGATCGAGGCGATCGACCTTTGCCTGGTGGCGCTGCAGGCCCCGGACCCGGGCGCGAGCGCCGCCGGGTTGCAGTTCCACTTCCTGGCCAACGGTGAGCGCGCCATCGAGCAGCGTGCCGGTGACCACGGTGCCGAAACCCTGGATGGTGAAGGCCCGGTCGATCGGCAGGCGCGGGCGGCCGAGGTCGCGCTTGGGCGGTGTGGCATCGAGCGAGGCATCGATGGCGCGCTTGAGCGCATCGATGCCGGCGCCCGTTGGCGCACAGACGCGCACGCATGACGCTCCTGCAAAGCGGGAGCCGGCCAGGACATCGGAGAGCTCTGCCTCGACCAGGTCGGCGTAACCATCCTCAACCAGGTCAGTGCGGGTAATGACAACGATGGCGCGGGGGACGTCCAGCAGGTCGAGGATGGCGAGATGCTCGCGGGTCTGGGGCATCGGCCCTTCGTCTGCGGCGACGACGAGGAGCGCCAGGTCGACACCTCCAGCGCCGGCGAGCATGTTCTTGATGAAGCGCTCATGGCCGGGGACATCGACGATGCTGACTTCGCGGCCCGATGGGAGTGTGAGCCAGGCGAAGCCAAGGTCGATGGTGAGGCCGCGTTCCTTCTCCTCGCGGAGACGGTCGGGGTCGATGCCGGTCAGGGCGCGGACAAGGGTGCTCTTGCCGTGGTCGACGTGGCCCGCGGTGCCGATGACGTGCATGCGGGGCGAGTCTACCGGACCGGCGGCAGGGCGGCCGCCTGGAGGTATGCGAGGAGCCGGGCGGAGACTTCGCCATGGAGGAGAACACCGCGGCGGGTGAGGCGGACGGTCTCACCGACATCGAGGACCCCTGCCTCCGCCAACTCCTGCAGGGGCGGGCCGAGCAGGGCTGACAGGTCCGCGTTGAACCGGTCCCGGAAGGAGCTGGCGGCGAACCCGTTAAGCATGCGCAGGCGGAGGCTGATCCAGTCGGCGATCTGGATATGGCGCGGGAGGCTGTGGATGGCGGAGAGTGCCGGGCGTGGACCGGGGTTGGCCTGGACAGCCGCGATGTAGGCCCGCGGGTGGGCGATGTTCTCGTAACGGTCTCCGGTGAGGTAGCCGTGCGCCCCGGCGCCAATGGCCAGGTACTCGCCGTCGGTCCAGTAGGTCATGTTGTGCCGGGACCTGCCGCCGGAGCGGGCCCAGTTGGAAATCTCGTAGTGCTTAAAGCCAGCATCACCGAGGCTGGCGGCCGCAGCCTCGTACATGTCGGCGGCGAGGTCAGGGTCGATGGGCGTCACCTTGCCCTCGCGGACGCGGCGGCCGAGGAGGGTGCCGTCTTCGACCGTGAGTGCATAGCAAGAGACGTGGTCGGTGTTGAGCTCGATTGCCGCGTTGAGGGACGCCATCCACTCAGCCAGCGACTGGCCCGGGAGGCCATAGATCAGGTCGAGGCCGATGTGTTGAAAGCCGGCGCGGCGGGCGAGCTCGACGGCCGCCGAGGTCGCGCGGGGGGTGTGGATCCGGTCAAGGAAGCGGAGTTCGTCCGCGTGGAAGCTCTGTGCGCCGATGGAGAGGCGGGTGACACCGGCCTGGCGTAGCTCGTCGAACAACGAATCATCGAGGGTGCCGGGGTTCGCCTCCAGGGTGATCTCGGCGGGATCAAACGTCCCGGCGTGCTCCCTGATGGCGGCGATGACGGCGGCGATGTGGGCCGGGGCCACCTCACTCGGTGTGCCGCCGCCGAAGCCGATCGAGACGATCTCCCGCCCGGCCAACAGGGGCGCGTTCTTGTGGATTTCGGCCACCATCGCGGCGGCATAGGCGTCTTTCAGGCCATCCATGCCGGCGTAGGCGTTGAAGTCACAGTAACCGCACTTCATGGTGCAGAAAGGGATATGGACGTAGACCGCGAGCGGGCCAGTCTTCACCTGCCGAACTCCGCGCGCATCTCCGCGACCCGGTGGGTGGTGATGCCATGGACCCCCCACTCGACAAGCTCACGGGCTCGGGCGGGGTCATCAACGGTCCAGGCGACGACGACGAGGCCACGGTCGATGAGTTCGCGGACAAGCGGGCGGGTGAGCAGGGAGTGGCGGCAGGAGACGCCGGCGGGCCGCCCATCCCTGTCAGTCACTGACCGGAAGAGGTCGAGCTTGGCGGGCACGTCGACGGAGTAGAAGGTGTCCACCTCGGGGAGGTGGACGGAGAGGGCGCGGAGTGTTGCCCACTGCTGCGACGAAGCGACGATCCGGGGGCGCGCGGCGAGCCGGGACAGCGCGCGGTCGAGCGCCGCGACCGTTGCGGCGCCACCGTTCTTCAGGTCCAGGAAGATCCCGGCAGAGCCACTGCCAGAGGCGGCAAGCAGCTCATCCAGGCCGAAGTGGGGGCGCGGCGCGCGGCGGAGGTACCACTTCTCGAAGAGGATCGGGGTGAACTTGATGCGCCGCTCGTGGCGGGCTTCGAGGCGGCCGGCGTGGAGCCAGAGGTCCACTTCGAGGAAGTCGGCGCCGACGGCAAGGAACTCGTCCACATGGCGGGCCGAGTTCCCGCCGCCGTGGCCGATGATCGCCGGGCCGTGACGGCCGGGGACCAGGAGTTTCGCCTCGCCCGGGCCGGGGTGTGCCATTACCCCGCCATGGTACTCGCGGGAGTGCTGACCGGGTGGCGCGGAGACACCGGCAAGTCGCCGTTGGCGATGTCCTCGAGGAGGTCCTCGTCCTTCACGCGGTAGCCATCGGCAACGGGGGCAATGGCGCCGAGGGTGACGAACCGGCTCAGCAGGGCCGTCACGGTCTCGCGGCTGGTGCCGATAGTCTGGGCGAGCTCCTGGTGGGTGAGGCCAAGGTAGACGAATCCATCCTCCTGGCGGCTGAGGAGGGTATCGGCGAGGCGCGCGGAGACGGGCTTGGAGACGATGTTCATGAAGGCCCGCTGCATGCCAGCCAGGCGGTTGGCCATCAGTTCCATCATGGCGAAGCCGAGGCGGGGCGACTGTTGCATGAGGTGGGAGAAGTCCTCCCAGGAGATGCTGACGGCCATGGTGTCGTCGATCGCCTGGGCGCAGGCCGTGCGCTCACCATCTTCGACAATCGCCATGTCGCCAACGACGCCGCCTTTGCTCACAACGTCGAGGATGATCTCCTTGCCGTTTTCGGCGACCTGGTAGATCTTCACGCGGCCTTTGAGGATGAGATAGACGCGTTCGGCAGGGTCACCGGCGGCGAAAATGACCTGGCGCGGCCGGAAGTTGCGCTCAGTAAGGAGCGGGATCAGCCGTTCGAGTTCCTCATCACTCAGGACGTTGAGGACGCGGCTAAGTTGCCGGAGATACCAGGCGATGGACCGCTGAAGGGCCTGGCGGCCGCGAGGTGGGGCGTGGCGCTCATCGATCGAGAGGGACATCAGGGGTACTCCGAGCCTCCTCTGCGGAGGCGAAGGTGGTCGAGGAGACGGATGGCGCCGGGACTGGTGACAGGCCTGTCGCCGGCGGTGACATAGGTTTCCAGGTCGTCGAGCGCTTGTTCGAGGCGGCCGAGACGGTAGTGGAGCATGCCGCGCTCACCGATGAGCGGGGCGTTCCACGGTTCGAGGCGCAGATGGAGTTCGAGGACGGCGTACCAGCGTTCGAGATCGCGCCGGTCGCGGAAGAGGGTGTGCAGGTTGGTGATCACCCGCTGGATGATCTGGCGGCGCGTGACGGCGGTGAGGAAGGTGCCCGGATGGGCGACGTCGGTCTTGAGGGTCCGGATGCCGGCGATGAGTTCCTCCCGGTCAATGCGGGCGCCCTGCTGGAAAGGGTCGACGTAGACCGGATCCTCGGCGCCGCCGTAACGGACGATGAAGTGCTTCGGGTAGCCAACGCCATCGCATTCGAGGCCGACACGCTGGGCAACCTCCATGTACACAAGGCTGAGGGTGATCGGGATGCCGGACCGTTCCTCGACGACCCGGTCGAGGTAACTATTGGCCGGATCCGGGTAGTTGGTGGTGTTGCCGTGAAAGCCTTCGATGGTGAAGAGCTGGTGGTCGATGGCGTGGGCCAGGGCATCCTGGCTGGCGCCATCACCGGCCCGGTCGAGGACCGCCTCGGCGAAGCGGTCGAGGCTGGCGGCGGCGCGGAAGGGGTCGACGTGATGGCCGCCAAGGCGCGCAATGACCATCGCGGCGCCGAAGAGGTCCACCTCATGGTCGGCGCCGCGAATCGCGCTGGCGAAGTCGTCGAAGTCGGTTCGATCCACGGTATTCAGTATACGTTGAGAGTGCCGGAAACCGTCACCGTGGGTATGGCGACGGTCAAGGTTGTTCGAGGCCGTGGGCTTCCAGGAGCGCGGAATCGGCGAGGATGGCGGCGGTGGGGCCATCCGCGACGATGCGGCCGCCATCCACGATGACCGTCCGGGTGAAGAGTTCGGAGACCAGCTTCATATCGTGCGTGCTGACGAGCATGGTCTGATCAAGGCCGCGGAGGAGGTTGATCAGCTCGCGGCGGCCGCGGGGGTCGAGGCCGGCGGAAGGTTCATCGAGGACGAGGACACTCGGGGACATCGAGAGCACAGTCGCCAGGGCGGCGCGCTTTCGCTGCCCAATGGAGAGGTGGTAGGGCTGGCGTTTTTCGAACCCGGGCAGGCCCACCGCGGCAAGTGCGGAGGCGACGCGGCTATCGACCTCTGCGCGGGGCAGTCCCATGTGGATGGGGCCGAACGCGACGTCGTCATAGACCGTCGGGCTGAAGAGCTGGTCATCCGGGTCCTGGAAGACGAGGCCGACCTCAGCGCGGATGCGACCGATGTTCTTCCGTTCGACGGGGATACCCGCGATGGTAACCGAGCCGGAAGAGGGCTCATTGATGCCGTTGAGATGGAGCATGAGTGTGCTCTTGCCCGCGCCGTTGGGGCCGATGAGCGCGACCTTCTCTCCGCCGGCGACGGCAAGCGAGAGGCCGTTCAGCGCCTCAAAGCCATCGGGGTACTTGTACGCCAGATGGCGTACGTCGATGGCGAGTACGGCGCTGGTTGGTGCGGCCTGCGCTGGCCCGGCGGCGGTCGTTTCGTGTGTCATGCGTGCGGAAGCCATGCGTGGGCTGAGATTTCAAATACCGTCAGGACGGCGACGGCCATGGCCAAAATGGCCAGTTGAGGACGCGGAAACGGGCGATCGTGGATGTGGCGGACGTGTCCAGTGTAGCCGCGGGATTGCATGGCAAGGTAGA
>CAZRUZ010000029.1:0-20123 GCA_964603275.1 uncultured Anaerolineaceae bacterium
ATATGCTGCTCAGCGTCGCCCGCATCCTCAACCGCCCGCTCCACTACTTCCTCGGCGAAGACGGCGAGATGCTCTACGTCAAGGATAGCGACATCGCCGAACTCATCGGCGAGCTCGAGAAACACCCGGAAGACCTGCCCGAGCTCCTCTCCTACTGGAATTTCCTGCGCTGGCGCCGTATGTCCAGCAACGGCAACAACCGTCACTGAGCTTTACGCAGCATGATGCGGGCCGGGCGCCATGCCCGGCCTCTTCGCGTACCCGGATGTAACCCATGCGCCGCCTTTGCGATGTTACCGATGCACGCCGGCTCCTGAATCCCGGGCCTGTTGGCATCGTCACCACCGCCTGGCGAGGCATGACGAATGCCGCACCCATCGCCTGGATGGCTCCGCTTTCGATGGAGCCACCACTGGTAGGCTGCGTCGTCCACCCTCATCGCCACACCGCCGACATGATCCGTTTCGGCGAGTCCTTCGCGATCAACATCCCGGGCCCGGCGCTTCTCAACCACACCGCCTTCTTCGGCAGCCAGTCCGGCCTGAATACCAGCAAGATTGAAGCGTCCGGCCTCGAAACCTTCAGTCCCCTGGTGATCGAGGCGCCGCTCCTCGAAGGCTGCCTCGCCTGGATCGAATGCACCGTCCACGACGTCATCCGCACCGGGGACCACACGCTCTTCGTCGGCCTTGTCGTGAAGGTCCAGGCGGATGACGAGGCCTACGCCCAGCAGTGGCTGCTGACGGACCGTGCTCATAGCCCGCTGGCGTTCATCGGCGGCGCGCGTTACGCCGTCATCGGTGACCCGCTCGAGGCCGTGGTCGAAGTCGGCGTCAACGGCGCCCTCGTCGCTGAGACGCCCGAACAGCGCGAGCGCCGGCAGGAGTTCGAAGCCCGCGAGCGGGAGCGTCGCCAGTCCTGACAGCTGCTGCCCGCGGGGTTCCGGAAACACACAAGGTGGGTGGCCCATGACGGGCCACCCACCTTCGCTGTTCTTGCCTGTTCCGGACGGTTCTAGCGCTTGTCCACCGGCACATACGCGCGGTTGTCCGCGCCCTCGTAGAGCGCATTCGGCCGCACCAGGCGGTTGTCCGCGTACTGCTCCAGCATGTGTGCCGTCCACCCGGTGATGCGCGACATCGCGAAGATCGGCGTGTACAGGTCGCTCGGGATCCCCAGCATCTTGTAGACCGAGGCGCTGAAGAAGTCGACGTTCGGGTACAGCGGCTTCCCCTCCAGCTTCCGCGCGAGGTAGTCCCGCAGCTTCAGCGAAAGGTCGAAATACTTCCGGTCCGGCGAGGTCTCCGCGAGCTCGTGCCCGAGCTTCTCGAGGATGATCGCCCGCGGGTCGGTCGTCTTGTACACCCGGTGGCCGATCCCCATCACCCGTTCGCCCCGGCCCAGCATCCCTTCGACGTGCGTCGCGATGTTCGCCTCGACGCCAATCGCCTCCACCGTCTTGTACACAGCCTCGTTCGCGCCACCGTGGAGTGGCCCTTTGAGCGTGCCGATCGCCGAGGCGGTCGCCGAGTACATGTCGCTCAACGTCGAAGCCGTCACCAGTGCCGAGAACGTCGAGGCGTTCATCTCGTGTTCCGCATGCAGGATCATCGCCACATCGAAGACGCGCGCTTCCAGCTCGTTCGGTTCCCGCCCGTTCAGCATCCAGAGGAAGTTCGCCGAATGACCAAGGTCATCCCGGGGTGCAACGGGGTCGAGACCCTGCCGCAAGCGGTGATAGGTCGCCAGCACCGTCGGCATCCGGGCCGTCAGGAGTGCCGCCGTCCGCTTCAGCTGGACGTTCGTCAGGTCGCTCGACTTCGAATCCAGCGCCCCGGCGATGATCACGGCGATTTCCAGTGCCCGCATCGGCCGGATCTGCCCGACGATCTCCCGCAGCACACGCTCGTTCAGGTCGGAAAGGGGGCGTTGCGCGCGGAGTTCCGCCTCCAGGTCCCGCAACTCTGCCTGTGCCGGCAGTCGCAGGTTCCAGAGCAGGAAGGCAACCTCCTCAAAGGTCGACTTCTCGGCCAGGTCGTAAATGTTGTACCCGGAATAGATCAGCTCGCCCTTCTGGCCATCAATGCGGCAGAGCTTGGTTGCGGTGACATTGACGCCCTCAAGGCCCCGGGCGACGGCTTCAGACATGGGCACTCTCCTCTGAGCGGATTGTATACAGCCCGCGTATTCTACCACTGCCCCGTTTTCGTGTCCGTCAGGCTGCTACGCGATCCGCTCAGCCACCAGCGTGCCCATTTTCGCCGTATCCACCACGCTCGCGCCCTTCCCGGCGATGTCCGGCGTCCGGTGCCCCTCCCGGATCACTCCATCCACCGCGGCTTCGATCGCCGCCGCCTCTGCCTCCAGCCCGAGCGAAAGCCGGAGCATCATCGCCGCGCTGAGGATCATTGCCAGCGGGTTCGCCTTCTTCTGCCCCGTGATGTCCGGCGCGCTCCCGTGGATAGGCTCGTAAAGCCCGATCCCCGTCCCGTCTTTCCGCCGCCGTCCCAGGCTCGCCGAAGGCATCATCCCCATCGACCCGGCCAGCATCGCCGCCTCGTCGGTCAGGATGTCGCCGAACATGTTCTCCGTGACGATCACGTCGAAGCTCGCCGGCTTCCTCACGAGGTACATGGCGCACGCATCCACGAGGATGTGTTCCAGTTCCACATCCGGGTACTGCCGTCCGACCTCCGTCGCCACTTCGCGCCAGAGCTGCCCGGTCCGCAGCACGTTCGCCTTGTCGACGCTCGTCACCTTCTTCCGCCGCTGGCGCGCGAGCTGGAACGCCACATGGCACACGCGCTCCACCTCTTTCTCGCTGTAACGGAGCGTATCCACGCCCTGGCGGCCGCTCGCGTTTTCCCAGCGCTTCTTCGGTTGCCCGAAGTACAGCCCGCCGGTCAGTTCGCGGATCACCACCATGTCCACGCCCTGGAGCACCTCCGGCTTGAGCGTGCTCTCGTCGATCATCTCGCTATGGATGCGCACCGGGCGCAGGTTTGCGAACAACCCCAGCTGCTTCCGCATCCCCAGGATTGCGTCTTCCGGGCGGACGGCGGCCTTCGGGTCATCCCACTTTGGGCCGCCGACCGCCCCGAAGAGCACCGCCCGCGATGCCTTCGCCTTGCTCACCGTCTCCGGCCGCAGGGCGGTGCCGTACTTGTCGATCGCCGCGCCGCCGATCGTTTCTTCTTCGTACTGGAATTCGTGCTTGAAGCGCTTTTCGATGCGGCCGAGGACCTTCAAGGCCTCTTCCATGACTTCTGGCCCAATGCCATCGCCGGGGGTGAGAAGGATGCGGTAGGTGGACATAGTGCGCCGGATCGTAGGGCTCCGGCGCACACCCGTCCAAGCATCCCCGGCTAGTTGGCCGGGATGCCCGCCGCCGCTACCCCCGCGTCGACCCGGTCAGCGAACCCTTCCACGGCTTGCCAGTCCGTGTACTCATGGTCCCGCGAGGTGTCGGCCTCACCTCCGCTGCGCTTCACCACCAGTTGCACCAGCTTCCGCATCGGCCATGAGTAGCGCCGGTAGTTGATCGCTCCCGCCAGGCTCACCGCCTCCCGGGGGCTCCACTTCGACGATGCCAGGAAGCCGTCGAGCACCGCCCGCGCTGCCTCGTGCCCTCCGCCCGGGAGCACGCCCGCTTCGCTCAGGCTCACGCTGAAAAACCACGAGGGCACCCCGTTCAGCGTCTCGCGGTGGTTCCCGACCCATCGGACTACTTCATGCTGGTACTTCCCTGCATGGATCGAGGCGCCGACAACCACGCCGTCGTACCCTTCCGGTGCCGTCGCAGCGGTCTCCAGGTCGGCAACGTCTACCTCGTATCCGTTCATACGAAGCCGCTCAGCGATCCGCCCGGCAATCTTCGCCGTCTGGCCCTCTCCCGTTCCATACGCGATGAGCACCCGCATCGCCGGCCCCTTTCAGTCGTCGATGTCGCCGCCGGCCCGCGGCAGCCGCATGTCCGGCGATTCGTGCGTGAAGGCGGCCGCCACCTGGTCATCAGCCGCAAGCGGAGGGATGGAGATGTTCATCAGCACCGCATCGGCGCCCACCGGCGTCGCCGAATGCTTGCTTCCCGGCCAGACCGGGAGCGCGCCGTACGGCTCGAGCACCGTTTCCACCCCATCCACATCCACCAGGACCGACCCTTCCAGCGCGACATAAATCTGCATCGATCGGCGGTGCACATGTCCCGCGACGGCGTCGCCAGTCGATGCCATCCGGAACACCCGTACGCTCGCCGTCGGGCATTCGAAGTCCTGCAGGATGTGGTACAGGCCCACCGGGGCCGGGCGAGGGTTGGTCATTCAGGGTTCCTCCCGTTCTCTTCGTCCCGTCCAGTCTCTCCTCCCGGTCAAGCGACCGCGATGGCTGAATGGCCGGATTGGACGGGACCGCCCGGGCCGTGATGATCCTCTCCCGGAGGTAACGCATGTCGATCACCGAACGCCTGGACGAACTGGGGATCACCATCCCGCCGCAACGCCCGCCCGCGGCCAACTACCTTTCCGCCGTCACCACCGGCAACCTGGTCTTCGTGTCCGGCCACGGTCCCTATCTGCCCGATGGTTCGCTCGTCACCGGCAAGGTCGGCGTGGACGTGTCCGTGGAGCAGGGGTACGCCGCTGCCCGCGCTACCATGCTCGCCTGCCTCTCGTCGCTCCAGGCCGAGATCGGTTCGCTCGACCGGGTCTGCCGCATCGTGAAGCTCCTGGGCATGGTCAACTGCCCGCCCGAATTCACCTTGCATCCCCAGGTGATCAATGGCGCCAGTGATCTGCTCGTCGAGATCTTCGGCGAGGCCGGCCGCCATGCACGCTCCGCCGTCGGTATGGCATCCCTACCGATGAACATCGCCGTCGAGATCGAGATGGTCATCGAAGTCGCCTGATGGCTGCTGCCCGCCCGGGGCCCTGTACCAGCGCGCTTCGCGCAGCAGCGCTCGCCTGAGCCGGGCAAGGTAGGCCTCCCGTGGGATCTCCACGCCCCCCATCGATTGGGTGTGCGGCGTCAGCACCTGGATGTCGATCAGCTCGATACCGATCGCCCGCGCGTGCTGCACCAGGGCAACCATCGCTACCTTGGAGGCATCGGTCTGGCGGTGGAACATGGATTCGGCGCCGAACATCGCCCCCACACCCACGCCATAGAGCCCGCCGGCCAGCGCGCCATCCTCGCCCCATACCTCAACGCTGTGCGCCCAGCCCAGCCGGTGCAGCGCCCGGTACCCGGCCACCAGCGCCCGAGTGATCCAGGTCCCCTCGTCCGGGCGGTCTGCGCATCCCTGCATGACCTCCTCGAAGGCACGGTCGATGCTCACGCGGAACCGCCCGCTGCGGACCGTCCGCCCGAGCCGTCGCGAAATCACCAGCCCATCGACCGGCAGGATCGCCCGCGGGTCCGGGGAAAACCACAGGTACTCGTCGCCCGGGTGCGGCCAGGGGAAGATCCCCGCCATGTAGGCGCCGGCAATCGTCGCCGGGTGGAAGTCCGCCCCCGCCGCCACCAGGCCATCCGGCGGTGCGGTCCGCACGTCCGGGAACTCCCACTGGCAAAGCGGTAATGGCGCTGGCCGGCACGGTGTCCCGGAGTCGATCGTCAACTCCACGGCCCGTCCCGCGCTATCGCCGAGCAGCTCGGTCATCACCCTCACTCCCCCGTGGCGACCGGGGGTCCCGCGCCGATGACAAACGTCACCAATCCCCGGGCCACCAGCTTCCCATCCCCGGTCTCCACATCGACCTCCGTGAAGATCGCCGTCCGTCCCGCCTTGACCACCCGTGCCGTCGCGAGCAGTTCTCCCCCGGTTGCCGGCGAAAGGTAGGTCACGTGCAGGTCGCTCGTCGCATGCGGCCGGGCTTTGATCTCATCCGGCGCGCGCATCGAACGCACTGCGCCACCCGCCGCCGAATCAATCAGGCTCGAAATCACGCCGCCGTGCACCACGTGGTTGTAGTTCAGGTGGTCGTCCCGCAGCACGACGCGGTTCACCACCCGGCCGCGTTCGGCGCTGGTCGTTTCGATCCCGACCAGTCCCCAGTATCGTCCGGCGTAGAGTTCGCGCAGTCCGGCCAGGATGTCATCATTCATCGCCGCAACCTTGCCCTACCGCGCCGCTCGCGGCAACGCCACCCTCCGCCTCGGGGCGGTAGAGTTCGCACATGGCCCGCCGCTTTTCCACGACCGCCGAAGTCCGCCGCAGGATGGATCGCCTGCACGCTCTGCGGAACGATCCCCTCGCGGTCCGCGATCTTGTCCGCGAAATCCTCCCGGACGAGGCCAATCCCGACCTCCTGCTCCTCGCCCTGCGGGCACTCGGCGATGGCGCCTCCTTCAGCGATCGCGAAGTCCTGCGTGACCTCTATTCGTGGCTGGAGCAGGACTTCGCCCGGAGAGACGCCACGGGCGCGGTGAGAGTCGAAGCCTTGCGCGTGCTCTGGCACATCCGCTCGCGAGAGGACCTGGACATCGCCGAGGCTGCCGCCCGGCGCAAAGAACCATCAATGACCGAGAGTGACCGGGTCATCCGCGCTGCGGGCCTCGCCCTCCTCGGTGTCCTCGATCCCGAGGCCGCCGCTCACCGGGCCGCCACCATCCTCGCACTGGGCGACGCGGCCCGGATGAGTGGCCAGCCCGCCCTCACGGCCGCCCGCCTGCTTGGCTCGCTTGGCCACACCGTCGCCCTGACGGCTCACCTGCTCCATTCGCCCCCGGGAGAACCCCCCGAAGTCACGGCGGAGTGCCTGCGCGGCCTCGCAGGTTTGCCGCTGCCCTGGATCCAGCCGGTGCTCGACCTTCACGTGGAATCCGCCAACAGCATCGTTTTGCTCGGATTGGCCGACCTGGTCGTGTCACTGGAACCGGGCACAGCAGTTGATTCAGCCGTCCGCGGTATGCTCGCCAATGCCCCGACGCCCGAGGCTTATGGGTTCCTCGCAACGGCAATCGTGGCCAGCCGCCGCCCGGATCTCCTCGCCGCCCTGCTCGAGTCCGTGCCCGCCGAAATGCTGCACGCCCGGCTCCGCCTCGCCCACGAAGCGCTTCAGTTCGCGCCGCAAACTCCAGATGTCAGCGCCGCCATGGCCGCGCTGCAACGCCGCCTCGCGGCTAATCCTCAGAGCCCGGACCGGGCTCGGGAGTAACCACTCAGCACCCGGGCTCCCCGGTGTTCCCGCAGCAATCGCTCCGGTTCCGCACCTTCGTCCAGTTGTTCCGGAGTGCCATCTTGAGTTTCGTCGCGAACGGCGCATCATACGTCCGCCAGTTGGAAACGACCGCCCCCAGGCTTGGCCGTGGACGCCGCTCGCTCATCAGGCCAACCCCGCCGTCGTCGGGAGGAGGCCGCTGCGCGTCTGCTCGAATGAGGTGATCT
Organism: uncultured Anaerolineaceae bacterium; assembly: GCA_964603275.1. Classification (GTDB taxonomy): domain Bacteria; phylum Chloroflexota; class Dehalococcoidia; order Tepidiformales; family Tepidiformaceae; genus Amarobacter. The sequence goes on from CAZRUZ010000029.1 coordinate 7,385, forward strand.
TCTGTTCCTCCAGCAGGGTCAGCCCGATGTCGTCCAGGCCGTTGAGCAGGCAGTGCTTCACGAACGGGTCGATCTCGAACTTCCGCGACCACGACCCGTCAGCGGTCGAGACCGTCTGCGTCGCCAGGTCGACCACGACCTCCGCCGAAGGCAACTCCTCCGAGCGTGAGATCAGGTAGTCGCAATCCTCCTGTGGCAGGACCACCGTCAGCAGCCCGATCTTCGCCGAGTTGTTGCGGAAGATGTCCGCGAACGACGGCGCGATGATCGCCTTCAAGCCCATGTCCTCCAGCGCCCACGGCGCGTGTTCGCGCGATGACCCGCACCCGAAGTTCGGGCCCGTCACCATCACCGGCGCGCCGTTGAACGCTGCGTTGTTCAACACGAAGTCCGGGTCCTTCTTCCACTCATCGAACGCGAAGGGCCCGAACCCGGTCCGCTCAATCCGCTTCAAGAATTCCTTCGAGATGATCTGGTCTGTATCCACGTCGGCGCGGTTCATCGGAATCGCGCGCCCCTTCACCGTTTGGAACTTCTCCATGGCGCCCTCCCTACTTCCATTCCCGGATGTCGACGAAATGGCCGGCGATGGCCGCCGCGGCCGCCATTTGCGGGCTGACGAGATGGGTGCGCCCGCCGCGGCCCTGGCGGCCCTCGAAGTTCCGGTTCGAGGTGCTCGCGCAGCGCTCGCCCGGCGCCAGGATGTCCGGGTTCATCCCCAGGCACATCGAGCAGCCCGCCTCCCGCCACTCGAACCCGGCGTCCGTGAAGATCCGGTCGAGCCCTTCCTGTTCCGCTTGCAGCTTCACCAGCCCCGAACCCGGCACCACCATCGCACGGACCGTGCTCGCGATCTTGCGGCCCTTCACAATCTCCGCTGCCACCCGCAGGTCTTCGATGCGCGAGTTCGTGCACGAACCGAGGAACACCCGGTCAATCGCGATCTCCTGGATTGGGGTGCCTGCTTCAAGGCCCATATAGACCAGTGACCGCTCGGCAAGTTCCTTCGCCTGCGGGTTCGCCGCTTCATCCGGCGATGGTACCCGCCCGGTCACCGGCACACTTTGCGCGGGTGTCGTCCCCCAGGTCACGCAGGGCTCGATCTCCTCGCCCTTCAGCGTGACGTACGTATCGAACTCCGCCCCATCATCCGTGGGGAGTGTCTTCCATTCCTCCACCGCCCGGTCCCAGTCTTCGCCTTTCGGTGCGAGCGGCCGGCCCTTCATGTAGGTGAACGTCGTCTCGTCCGGTGCTACCAGTCCGGCCCGCGCGCCACCCTCGATCGTCATGTTGCAGACGGTCATCCGCCCCTCCATCGAGAGGTTCCGAATGACATCGCCCCGGTACTCGATCACGTGGCCCACGCCGCCGGACACCCCGATCTGGCGGATCACCGCGAGGACCACGTCCTTCGCGGTCACCCCGGGGTGAAGCTCGCCCGTAACTTCCACCGACATCGTCTTCGGCTTCGCCTGCGGCAGCGTCTGCGTGGCCAGCACATGCTCAACCTCGCTCGTACCGATGCCGAACGCCAGCGCCCCAAACGCCCCGTGCGTGGCGGTATGGCTATCCCCGCAGACGATCGTCATCCCGGGCTGCGTCAGTCCCTGCTCCGGCCCGATCACGTGCACGATCCCCTGTCGGATATCACCAACGCCGAACAGTGGCACACCGAACTCCGCGCAGTTCTTGCGCAGCACTTCCACCTGCTGCACTGAAAGCGGGTCGGTCCATGGCTTATCGCGGTCGATGGTCGGCACGTTGTGGTCCACCGTCGCGAGCGTCAGGTCCGGCCGCCGGACCTTGCGCCCCGCCAGCCGGAGCCCTTCGAACGCCTGGGGTGACGTTACCTCGTGGACAAGGTGCAGGTCGATGTACAGCAGGTCGGGTTTGCCAGCCTCGCTGGCGACAACGTGGTTATCCCAGATCTTCTGGATGATGGTGCGGGGCTTGGTCATGTAGGTGCGGACTCCCGGCGTCGCGGAATGCGAACTTCGTGTCCACCATCCTACCAGAGCGGCCCGCTCGGCTCAGCGCACCAGCCGCCGCCGGCCAGCCGCCCGGCTGCGGCGCGGGGCCGCCTCGCTTCCCTGTTCTCCATCGAATGCGCCTCGTACACAGGAGAGTAGCGCGCCAACCCCCCGAGAACCCTGGAACACGTAATTCTTCCCTGAACTCTTGGCCTCTTCAGTGACACGCCGGGAGCCGGCGTGCCCGATGCACGCGGTGTTCACCACGATCAGGTCGCTCGTGCCGCCCGCAAGCCCCAGAGCCTGCGCGCTGTTCTTCGCCTCACCCGGGTCCAGCCACGCCACGTCCATCTTCCACTGATCCTCAAGGATCGGGAGGGCGTTCTTCTTCAACCATTGGTGGCCTCCCACGATGACGACTCGCCTCCCGGCGAGGTCCGGCTCCGTGCTCATGGGCGCCGGCGAGTCATCCTGTGCCTCGAGGTAGCGCGCCATGGCCGGGTATGCCAGCGCAAGGCCATCGATCTCCCGCCGCACGATGTCGGCATCGGAGCGGCTGGTCAGCGCGATCAGGTTGCCCGCGAGTTCCTCGAACGGTTCGCCCGCTTCCAGTGCCAGTTCCAGCGCCACTTCGAGCGTCGCATGCCGGATCGCCCGGAAGGAGTTCCCCAGGTCGTGGCAGGTCGTCCGCAGCTCCTCGATTTCGTCGTGAGCCAGCAGTTCGCGGACCAGCCGGTCGAACGCCTCCAGCCCATCGTTGTCGTGCCCGCGCGCCTGCGCCTCCGCCAGTGCCCGCCGGTAGAGCGTCAGCCGTTGTCCATGGCTCAGGCTCGCAGCACCGATGAACCCATCGTCTTCCACCTGCGCCGCAATCTGGTTCAGGAGGCTGTCGCCCTTCGGAGATTCCGCCACCAGATCGAGGAGCTCCAGCAGCACCGCCGGGTTGCCGATGCCGCGGCCCAGCGCAGCCGGGATCACTTTCTCAGCAAGGTGGTGGGTTAGCCCGCCGGCATTCCCACTCTGCATCATGAACACGTCGAGCAGGTGCGGCGCCGACGTCTCCAGCCGGACCTCGGCCAGGTGAGCGGTGTATCCGGGGAAATCGTGAGTGATCCGCCCGTGCCCCGCCGCCGCCAGGCTGAACGCCGCGAGGAACTCACCGTACCGCCGCTCGCGTGTCCCCAGCCCCAGGTACCGCAGCAAGGTCCGCCGCTCGTCCCGGTTCGCCCATTCCTCTGGTCCATTGGCGATGCAGGCAAGGCACGCCAGCGCCGCCAGCGCCGCGGATGCGCCTTCCGCGCCCGGCAGCCGCGTAATGCAGGTTTCGACCAGCCAGCGGAGGTCTTTCATCGATTCCGCCCGCTCCGGCGCGGGCCACCGGTACCGCCATTCCTCCATCGACTCCGCCTCGAACAGTGCGTCCGCCAGGATCCCGACCCCCAGGGCGAAACCGTCCGCGCCGATTTCCCGGTCGCGGAGGAGGTCCTCAACCCGTTCCGCGCCCATCCAGCTGTTCCCCCGTGATACCGCCAGCAGGTGAGCCACGCGGCAGCAATCGCTCAGTGCATGGTCAGCCCGGAGCAGGACCGGGTCGTTGACCAGGTACTCCAGCCTCCCCAGGGCCTCCTTCGATGCCAGCGCCTCGCCGTCAAACCCCAGTCCTGCCTGGTGAATATCCGCCCGCAGCAGCGCGAGCAGGTCCTGGCTCTGGTTGAGTGGGCCCCTCGGCCCACACGCGGTTTCAAGCAGTCCGAGTGCGGCCCGGCCATAGGATCTCAGTGCCGCCGCTTCCAGTTCTTCATCGCCGGGAGTGCCCTCAGCGAGCGAGCGCCTCAGCTGGCGAAGTGCGGCGTCGTCATCACCAGTCAGTTCCGCCGCGAAGCCCGCCACCGCAAGCAGGCTGCGCACGTCTCCCGGCGCGGCCGTCTGTAGTCGCGCCTGGATGATCGGCAGCGCCTCTTCCGGGTTGTTTGAAGCCTGCAAGAACAGCTCTCGCCACGAATCCGTCGAATCCAGCGGCGTCTCCAGGCTGTGCCCCGGTGCTTCCATGGCCCCAGCCGGGATCAGCTGGCGTCCATCGCGCAACGACTCGACGAGTGCCTCGACTGCCGTTGCCAGCCTGTCCAGCCGCGAGAACAGCTCCTGGGTCGTATCCGCATCCAGCCCCGTGCCGCTCACGGGTCCGGCCGACGCCGGGCCTGGCTCAGGTGCCTGCTCCGCCGCCGCGACGACCCGCGCTGGCACTTCCCGGGTCGCCTCCCGCGCCGCCAGTGCCTCCTCATCTCGGGCCTTCAGGTCCAGGTAGTCCCGGACCCCGGCCCCAACGTCCAGCCGGTCGCCGAACCGCTTTTCGAGGATAGCCAGCGCCATCGGGCTGGCCGGCACATACCAGCGCCGCTGCGGCGCCGACCACCGGTACCCCGGCACGAGCTTCACCAGCTCCTTGTCCGCGAAGGCGCAGGCGATCGCCAGCTCATTGCCCGCCAGCTCCACGGTTGCGTCCTGTTCCGCCGCCCCCGGTTCGCGCCCCCGGGTCTCCGCCACTTCAATGGCCAGGTCGGCGGGGTGTTCCCACCCATCGGGCCCGAACAGCTCATCCAGGGCGAGGATCGCCCCCGGCTGTCGCGGCAACTGCAGTTGCCCGAGGCTCGCGTTGAACCGGCACCCGGGGATCCGCCGGACGAGCGCGGCCGCCCGGCCCTCCGCGGACACCACGTAGCGGCTTTCGTCCGCCCGTACCTTCACCATCCCGGCACTCTAGCATCCTTCCCGGCCCGGCGAATTCGGGGCACTCCCCCACACGCAGCGGTGCATTCCCGCAACCGCGCGGTGGATGGCCGGTGAAGTTCTTACCGGTCTCTTATGGCGGGACGGGCCCGGTTCGCGGTATCTTCACCGTGCGTTCACTGAAGTGGTCAACCAGTGGATAGCCGGGATCGAAAGGGTTTCCCACCCGGAGCTCGCCCCCATGGTGCCCACGCACAGGCGAACCCCGGCCGGGACTGCTCACCACCCAATGCCCCAGACCGCTCGTCTCCTGGTTCTTGCTCTTCTCGCCTCACTCGTCTTCGCCGTTGCCCTGGCGACGTATGGCCCTGCCTCGGCCGCCCTCCCCTATTCGGTTTCCGTCATCGTCCGCGACAACGCGCTCCCGGCCGGCTCCCAGGCAGCGATCGCTGTCCGCGTCGAAGGCCAGACCACCGCGCTCCCCGCGTTCGACTACGCGGTCGAAGGCGCCGAACTCTCCGGGGTCCTCCCGCCCAATCCCGTCGCCGCCAACATCGCCGAGGGCGCCGTCTTCATTAATCGCGCCACGCCCGGCGCGGCACGGCTGACCGTCTCGTTCGCCGGCCAGGTCCTCGCGACGGCTGACCTCCGCTTCACCCAGGTCGGCCAGATCGAAGTACGCACCTCCCTTTCGGCCGGCCCTGAAGCGGCCGCCCGCACCTGGCGCTACGAGGTGCTCGACGCATCCGGCCAGGTCGTCGCCACGCTTACCACCAGTACCAGCGGCGATTCGCCCACCGGCTCCGCCTCGACCGCCGGGCTTCCCCACGGCTTCTACACCATCCGCCAGGTCCTCACCGGGGACACTCGCGCCGCCTGCGCGCCCGGCGCCTTCTACGAAGTGACCAGCCCCACCGGCGCCGCAACGACCGTCGAGCTGACGGCAAGCGCACTCATCGTCCCGTTCGCCATCCGCCCCTGCCCGGACCTCCCGGCAGCCATGGAAGTGCTCATCCCCGTCGACCCCGTGACCCAGACGCCATCGGGCGAGACTCCCGTCGAGGAAGTCCGCGGCGTGCGGGAGCCGGGTCCCACGGCTACTCCGCTCCCTCCCCGCACTGGAAACACCGGCGAACTTGCAGCCGCCGGTCCGGGGTCAACCAGCAGTGTGATCCTCCTCGGGGCCGCGGCCCTGGCCATGCTCACGCTCGCCAGCTGGCCCGTCGTCGCCGCGGCGAAACATCTCAACCGCTAACCCTACCTCTCTTCGTGGTTGGTCAGGAGGCAGACCCGGGTGTGCGTTGGCCCGCACACCCGGGTTAACTCTTTTCACCTGCCTGCGTTCCTCTTTTTACAAAGGCGACCCTTGACCTTAGGGGTCTCCATCGGCCATAACTTGCGAAGCGGTTGACGGGCATCGAGGGGTCGAGACCTCGGCGCACACGTCCGAAATACATTCAGGTTCGCCCGGCGGGGTGCGACCACGAGTCCCAGGGGGACTTCATGGTGCATCGCTGTCGGCGGTTGATCCTTCCTGCCGTACTCCTCATTGCCGTACTGGCTGTGTCTGCCGGTCGCGTCTCCCACCCCGGGGACGTCAGCGCCATCTATGACCCGACAACCCCGGCCTTCGATCCCCTCTCTACCTTTGATATCGGCCCCTCACCGGCGCCTGTCCTCCTGCCGCCGCGCCTCCTCGCCGGGACCAACTCCCATGCCCTCCCCGCCGATGCCGAAACACGCAACGGCTACTGCGTCGATGTGAACATCGAGGGCATCGCCCCGGCCACCACCTGGACGGTCCCCCCGAGCGCCCTCGGCTTCCAGCTCACCGCCTCCAGCCCGATCGACCCCGCTTCGCCGCCATCGATCAACGTGCCCATCCCCGCGACCGGGACCTACGTCTACGGGGCGGTTGCCGATGCCGGCGTCGACCTGTACGACCCGATCGTCGGGACCACCACCGATGACGTGTACTGCGTGGTCGCCTATGCGCCGCCCGGCTATAAGAAGCTCAGCGTCGCCTGGAACTTCACCGATGGCTCTGGCAACACGGCCTCCATCGCCCTCCCCGATATCGACATCGTGACCGTCACCCTCCGCAAGATTGGCGACGGCCTGGTTGGCGCGCCCGCCGAAGTCTGCACCGTTGGGTGGGACTCGGCCTTCCTCACTGGCGCGGCCTCGAACACTGCGAACGATCCCCTCACGCCTACTCCAAATGTCTACGACCCCGTGAACGCTGTCGCGACCGCTGACTGGGTCATCCTCAATCCCCCCGCGGTCCCGCCTCCGAATGTCAGCATTGCCTACGTGCGGCAGGAAGGGCCGGAGTGGTGCGCCGGCGTCGCCGCCGATGCCAACGCCAGTGGCCTCGAGGTCGCGTTCAACTTCCACGCCGTCTATAACCGCCCCGATGTCGGCAACCCGGTGGTCATCGACAAGGACGGCGATGACCAGCCAGCCTCCATCGAACTCCCCGCCGGGGTCACGGTCGACGTCGTCGATTCCATCGAGCTCCGCCATGTCACTTCGGATGGCAAGGTCCCGGCCCGCCAGCGCTCAGCGCCTCTCGTCATCGGCTCCACCCACTACATCTGCCTGATCGGCACCGATGCCACCGATGTCCTGAACGCCAGCGGCATCAACTTCAGCCCGGTCGCCGGCGCCGATGTCCCGGTGGCCAGCAACATCGGCGTCTTCCACAAGTCAGCCGCGAACGACCCGCGTCTCAATGGCGTCGCCAACGGCACCCTCTGCTTCAGCTACACCTCGCCCGCCGCTGGCGAACACACCGTCAGCGTCAGCTTCACGAACAACCCTGGCGCCGTCTCCGACGTGGCCTTCTTCGATACCAACAGTGATGGCAACGGCCTCGGAGGCAACGGCGGCGCCGGACCGCTGGTGACCGCCTGGAACCACATCGACCGGACAGAGATCACCAGCGGCGGCACCCCGGCGACCGGTATCGTGACCTACACGACCCGCACCATCGCCATGCGCCTGAACGCGGCGGATGGCACCCTCTCCGCCGGCGCGGGGTTCACCGAATGGGTCCTCGGCTCGCATAGTACCGGCGGCACCCTCCTCTCCGGCCAGCTGCTTGATGGCGCCTGGATCCGTGCCCGCGTCGTTGGTGGCTGTGGCTACTTCGTCGTCCCGGACAACAGCAAACCCACTGCCATCACGGGCATCAGCGTCGGCGGCCGAATCGACATCAACGCCGGCGATGGCAACCCCTATTCGGCAGCCTTCGGCGATACCGATGCCACCCCGAATGACATCCAGTTCTCCACGCTCAACGCGGGGGGCTGCAGCCCGGCAACTCCCGCCCGGATCGAAATCGATGTCTACTACCCGGGCGCAACGACGCCCGCCGCGCCGACCGAGTGGGTCGACCTCAACTTCACCTTCGTCCCCGCCAACAAGACTCCTCGCGTCGCCTGGGCTGGTGAGACTGTCACCATCACCTACGCGTTCTCCGCACAGAACTGCAACGACACGGTGGTCTTCGTTCGCCCCGATAATCAGCCCGGGAACTTCCTCCCCGGGCCCGGTATCACCCTCAATGGACCGAACCACGCGACTGCCGCGTTCGGCGCGGGCTGTTCCGCCACGGTCCAGTACGAGAGTGAAGAGCCCGGTGAGGTCGACATCGAAGTCTTCCTCTCGAACAACCCCTATTCCAAGGTCGCCATCCCGATCTTCTTCCTCCTCTTCGAGGACATCACCCTGGATGCGACCCCCGACCAGTTCGTCTCGACCTACGGCAGCGTCAGCGCGAGTGTCCGCGGCTACTTCGTCGGGACCAACCCCTCGGGCCGCCCCGCCGAGACCAAACCGGATGGCCGCCGGGTCCCGCAGGACCGCTGGGTCCTCCCGGATGACTGGGACAACCTCAAAGGCCCGTCCGACCTGCGCGGCAACTGGGGCGGAATCGAAATGCCCGCATCCATCGTTACCTTCTTCACGGACAACGAACCGACCGTCAACGACTACCGCAAGCCCGTGAAAACCGGCTCCGCTGGCTTCTTCGTCCCCGATTCTGACGACGACTTTTCCTTCAACGTGAATCCCCACACGAAGGCCACCACGGCACTGGGCAGCCTCGCGAAGCCGCGCATGATGAGCCAGCCGAGCGACGGCTCCGGCAATGCCTCTGTTTTCACCTTCGGCGACTTCAACCTCACCTATGAGGATTGCCCCCCCAACCGCTTCAACGGCAATCCCCAGTGCAAGCCCGAGAACGTTGTCGGTCACGGCCGCTACTACGCCGTCGCCGAATACCCCGACCCGCGCACCCACGGCAAGTGGCCCGCAATCGCCTCCAATAAGGCCGAAACGGCCTGGCGCTGGGCTGGGTACAAGGAAGTCACCATCGTCAACACCGACTCGCCGCAGATCAAGTACGTCGTCGCGCACCTCCGCGACCGCGATGGGTTCTGCGATGCCGTCAACTACAACAACGTGCTCGGTGTGCCCGTCCGCTTCGAGATCGACGCCGGTGGTGGAACCATCATCGGTGCGGCGGATCAGCCCTACAGCATCAACGCAGGACGCCGTTTCGCCACCACCACGACCTTCGACACGCTTGATGTCCTCGAACACCCGATGAACGACGCGATCGCGATGCCGGTAATCCAGCCCGATGAGTGCCAGGCGTGGATCAAGGTGACCAACAGCCTCCTCCAGCCCACCAACGTGGTGGTCACCTTCCCGGCGTCTCCGGCGCCCATCCCCGGCCAGGTGCGCATTACTGGCCTCCAATGCACCGGCGAGGAGACCATCACCGTCAAGAACCTCGGTACCACGCCGGTCAGCCTCGCCGGCTTTGGCCTGCAGAGCCTTGGCACCAGTGTCTCCAGCGTGGAGTATCGCGACCTCTCCGGCTACCTCGAACCGGGCCAGAGCAAGGTGTTCTACGGCGCCCCGGCCGTCACAGACAACCTCTGGGTCGGTGCTGGCCAGGAGGTCTTCAGCGGACCGAACGACTTTGCCAGCCTCACCTGGGATGACTACGTCATCAGTACCGCTTTCTGCGACGGCCGGGTCATCGATAACCCCCTCCCCGCTACCCTCCTGGCCGATGGCGAAGGCGAAATCATCACTGATGTGGTCATTCCCTACGGCCAGGACCAGACCGTTTCACTCGTCGAAGGCTGGAACATGCTGCCTGCCGGCGCCGGCACTGCCGATATCGCCACCGTCCTTGGCGGCAACGAAGATGCCGTGTCCGTCATCTACGCCTGGGACGCGGAAAAGCAGGAGTGGCTCCGCTATATCCCTGGCGCGCCCACCGGTGTGAACACCATCACCACCTTCGGGAACAACATCGTCTTCTGGATCCACGTCAAGCGTCCGTTAACGTTGACCATCCCGAAGTAGTGCGCCTAGCCGGCCACGTCCGTACCCTCGGATGTGGCCGTTAGTTCCTCCAGGATGCTGTTCATGCCCACTGCCCGGTCCGTCGCGCCGCGCCTTCTGGCCGCGGTTGCCGCAGTCGCTCTCTCCGGCCTGGTACCGCTCTCCAGGGCCTCTGCCCAGTTCGACCCACCCTCCACGGTGTTCGGTTCCGTAGCCGATTCCGGTGGCGAAGTCGCCGCTGGTCTCCCGGTCGAGGCCTACATCGGCGACAAGCTTTGCGGCACCAAGGGGCGCACCGAGTTCACCGGCGAAGGCGCTTCAAAGGTTACCGTGTACTTCGTGGATGTGGTCTCGGAATCCCAGATCGCCGGCTGCGGCGCGGCTGGCCGCGAGGTCCGGATCAAGGTCGGCGATCGCTTCGCCCCCCAAACCGCCCGCTGGAACCCCGGCCCCGTCCAGCTTGACCTTGCCTTCGCGGGGGCAACCCCCGCGGTCATCCCCACCTTTACCCCCGCCCCCACCCGCACGCCGGAGCCAACCACCACGCCGCGCCCCCGCACCACGCCATCTCCCGGTGCGACCGGGACCGTGGAGACCGTCGAGACCATCCCGCCTGGCTCGCCCGGCGCGGGCTCCCCGATTGCCACCCCGCGTGGCGGCGTGACTAGCGCCACGCCCGGTCCCGGCCAGTCCGGCGATGGCGGCGATGGTGGCTTCCCCGTCTGGGGCGTCGTGGTCCTCATCCTTGGAGGGATCGCCGCCATTGGTGGCGGAGTCGGCTACGCGATGTCGCGCAACTCGCGCGTGGTCCCCGATAGCGGCGACGTCTTTCCGCCCGAGGAGTGAGCCCGGCCCGCAGCGGGTCCGCAGACAACAGCGAGGGCGCCCGTACGGGCGCCCTCGCTCGCTTCCACCCTCTCCCCCGGTTAGCCGAGGAAGATCATTGTGAAGTAATGCCGCCCGCTCGAGTCCGTGATCTCCCCGATGCCGATCCGGAAGAAGTCCGTTGCCAGGATGTTCGCCCGGTGGGTCGGACTGTTCATCAGCGCGATCGTCGCACGCTCCGGCGATTCCGAGAGCTTGTAGTTGTTCATCGCCAGGTTCTCACCGGCCCAGGCGTACGAGGTGTAACCAAAGTGCGCCAGCAGCTCCACGTACATCGAGTACCCGTACGGGTCGGTGTGGCCGAAGTAGTTCTGGTCGATCAGCTGCTGCGACCGGGTTCGCGCAATCTGCGAAAGGCCAGCGTCCAGCACGAACGGCGCGAGACCCGCCGCGGCGCGTTCCTCATTCAGCCGGTTGAACAGGCGCAGCTCCATGTCGGTCACGGGGCCCGCGGAAACCGAGGGGACGTAGAAGTTCGGCTTCGCCTGCGGCGCAGGGGGCGCGACCGGTTCGGCCGGGGCCACTGGCGCGGTGGGGGCCACCGGGCTCTCCGCAACCGGGGCCGAGGGCGCTGCCGGGGCTACTGGCTGGGCCGGGACCGCCGGGACGATTGGCGCCGTGGGCTCAATCGCGGGGGCCTCAGGCGCGGGCAACGGCAATGCCGTCGCGCCGCCCGCTGCCCGGACGAAGTCGATCGGAAGGTCCACCACATCCGGGCCGTTCGCGATGCTGGCATCCACGGACGAGGGCGCCACGGACTCCGGCTCAGCCGCCCCCAGGGAGAACGGCGCAGGCACGCCCACGGGCTCTTCCGTTACGACCAGCGCTGCCGCCAGCGGGGCGGATGGGGCTTCGACAACCGCCGAGTCTGGCCACGTCGCCAGCCCGATCCCCAGCCCGGCCCCGGCTGCGATGCCGGCCAGGTACAACGGGACATACTTGCTCCACCGCCACTCCCGGATCGCCTCGCCCAGGATGCCCGGGCGTGCACCTTCGAACCCTGCCATCACGTCCCCCGTCAGCCGACCCGTACGAATCGGTGGCGGGTGGCCACCCGGGTCTCAACAGGGGGTTCGACAGCGTTTCCGGCTGCTCACATGGCCACTCGGAGGACGGCATGGTAACGGCTTGGGGGCGCGTTCACCGCTTCGACCCCTAAGGGTCTTCGCAAACCCTTAAGGGTGTCGTAAGGGTGGACAGCGAGGGGTCGGTTTTGCTGGTTCTCGGGGCGGCGTCTTACTGCGAGACGCACTCCGTCTGGCCCGCGTTGATGATCGCGCCGTTGCCTGGTTTGGTGACCTCGATCTGCTTCCAGCCGGCGGGCAGCCCTCCCGTGAAACTGCGGTTTACATCCACCCACCAGTTCGAATTCTGGGGCGAACCGATCGGCGCGTAGCAGATCACCCGGTACGGTGGTGCCCCGCAGTCGTACTGCCCCGGACCTGTGCTGGTGCACTCGCCGAACATGAAGCTCTCCGGCTGAACCGCCGGTGGTGTCGGCGTGGGGATCTTCGGTGGCGTCGGCGTCACGGTGGGCGTCGCGGTCGCCGTCTCCGTCGGGGTTGGCGTCGCCGTGGCTGGCCCCACCGTACCCTCCCGGGTTGGCGTCGGGGTCGCCGTGGTCGCTGTCCCGGTGGGCGAAACCGTGCCCGTCACCGTGCCCGTCACCGATGCCGACGGGCTGCCTGCCGGCGATGCCGATGCGGTCGCCGCTGGCGTGGTCGAACCGACCGGCACCACATTCGTCGGCGTGAAGCCCGCGGGCGTCCTGTCCTCGGGGTCGCCCCCCGCTT
>CAZRUZ010000030.1:0-19720 GCA_964603275.1 uncultured Anaerolineaceae bacterium
CGAGTGGCTGCCCGGCTCGCTCGAGCGCAGCAGCCAGAAGTGGGTTAACAACCGCAACTATCCCGATGTCTATGACGCCGTGAAGCGCATTCGCGCCGTCTTCGACGAATACCCGGGGCGGATGGCCGTTGGCGAAGTCTTCGGGACTGCCGAAGAAGTCGCCGGCTACTACGGCGGCCACGATGGCCAGGGACTGCATCTCGCCTTCAACTTCCAGTTCATCCACGAACGCGAACACGGCTTCACGCCCTGGGAAGCCTCGACCCTTCGCCGCATCGTGGCAGCCGCCGAAGGCGCGCTTCCGCCCGGCGCCCAGGCCTGCTACGCGCTCGGAAACCACGATAGGCCGCGCTTCATCTCCCGGCACAATGCGGACGGCCGCGGATCGGAACGCGCGCGCGCCGCGATCATCATGCTCCTCGGACTCCGGAACACCCCGTTCATCTACTACGGCGAGGAGATTGGCATGGAGGATGTGGATGTCCCCGCGGAACTCCAGCAGGACCCCGCCCGCATCCACACGATGGGTCGCGACCCGGAACGCACCCCGATGCAGTGGGACGGATCACCCGGGCGGGGGTTCACCACCGGCGAGCCATGGCTGCCCTTCGGCAGTGCCGCGTGCAACGTCGCCGCACAGCAGGATGACCCCGATTCGCTGCTCGCGCTCTACAGGCGCGCAATCTGGCTGCGGAAGCGTACTCCAGCCCTCCTCCGCGGCGGATACCGCGAGCTTCCCGCGCCCGACGGAGTCTTTGCCTGGGTGCGCGAGCTTCCCGGCGCTCCCGCCGTGACGGTCGCTTTCAACACCACGACCGGTGCCCGTGAGGTGCCCCTGCCCGGCGGCGGCAACGTCATACTTTCCACGCACCGGCAGATCGAGGGGGCGATCGGCAGTCCCACGCTCAGCCTGCCGCCGCTCGGCGCCGCGATGGTCGAGTCAGCGGCGCCGTAGCCGCGAAGGCCGCTTCCGCTATCCTTGCCGTATGACCGAACGCCGCCGAATCCCACTCGATGAACAGGGCATGCCCGTCCGCAAGGAAGACGTCCCGGCTGAGCCCGGCGAGCCGGACGCCGCGGCAGGCGAATGCACCTGCCCCCATCTCGATGCCGCGGACTGGGACGAAGTCGAGAGCGATTGGTCCGATATCGCGTTTGTGAAGGCGGCGACGTCGGCGGTCCTGGGCGTGCCGGTCGGGTTCGATTCCGCCCGGGATGACCTTCGCAAGAAGGCCGAACGCGCCGGTGCAACCGTCCCGGATGATGCCATGCTGCTGATCGGTTCGGGCCGCTTCCGCCGCCCGATCATGCTCGAAGTCGAAGGCGCCGGCCCCGGTGCGCCCGGCATCGAGCACCCCGGTGGATTCGCGTTCACGCGCCTGCGGCCGGCCCCCTGGGGTGAGCTCTCGAAAGTCGTTGACCTCGTCAAAAAGGAGGCCGCGACTCGTTTCGGCCGCGACCCCGATGCGATGTGGGTCTGGTACCTCACCTGCCGCCTGTGTTCCCGAGCCCGCAATTTCGAAACCCTCATCCTTGCGCAGTACCGCCCGCGCGATTGAGCTAACGGGTGACGTTGGCGCCGCGCTTCCCTTACGATGGTCAACCTGATGCAAAGCGTGCGACTGCTTCTCATCCTTACCCCGCCCCGCGGCGCCTAGCCGGCGGGGCGTCCCTGCATGGCTCGTGACCCGCGGGCCATCCCCCTCATCTCGTGTTGACCTGTAAGGAGACTGATCGTGACGGATCGTTACGACCCGCATGCTATCGAGCCGAAGTGGCGCCAGCGCTGGTGGGACTCCCGCCTGTACGCCGCCAAAGATGACGACCCGCGCCCGAAGTGGTACGCGCTCACCATGTTCCCCTACCCCTCGGGTGACCTGCACACCGGGCACTGGTACGCCATGGCCCCTTCGGATGCGGCCGCACGCTACCGGCGGATGCTCGGCTACAACGTCCTCTTCCCCATGGGTTTCGATTCGTTCGGCCTCCCGGCCGAGAACGCCGCCATCAAGCGCGGGATTGACCCCCGCGAGTGGACCTACGCCAACATCGAGCGCATGCGCGGCCAGTTGCGTCTGATGGGTGCCGGCTTCGATTGGGACCGCGAGGTCGCGACGAGCGACCCGGAGTACTACCGCTGGAGCCAGTGGTGGTTCCTCCAGTTCTACCAGCGCGGGCTGGCCTATCGTGCCGAGGCCGCCGCCAACTGGTGCCCCGGCTGCCACACCGTCCTTGCCAACGAACAGGTCGTCGATGGCCGTTGCGAACGCTCGGATGACATCGTCGAACGGCGGTTCCTCACCCAGTGGTTCTTCAAGATCACGGCCTACGCCGAGGAGCTCCTGAAGTTCGAGGGCATCGAATGGCCCGAACGCATCCGCGCCATGCAGACCAACTGGATCGGCCGTTCCGAAGGCGCCACGCTCCAGTTCCGGGTTGATGTCCCAGGTGTGGATGAGCCCATCACGGTCTTCACCACGCGTCCCGATACCGTCTACGGCGCCAGTTTCATGGTCCTGGCTCCCGAACATCCGCTCGTCGACCGCATCGCCACCGCCGGGCAGCGCCCGGAAATCGATGCCTACCGCCAGCAGACCAGCCGGCAGAGCGAGATCGAACGGCTCTCGACCGAAAAGGAGAAGACCGGCGTCTTCACCGGCGCCTACGCCGTCAATCCCTTCAACGGTGAAAGGATCCCCATCTGGATCGCCGACTACGTCCTCATCACCTATGGCACCGGCGCCGTCATGGGCGTCCCGGCCCACGACCAGCGTGACTTCGAATTCGCCAGCAAGTTCGGCCTGCCCATCGTGCCCGTCTTCGACCACCCGGAAATCGACGTGACCAGGCCGCTCGAACGGGCATTTCCCCAGGGCATCCGGATGATCAATTCCGGCCCGTTCGATGGTACCCCGGCTGCCGAAGCCGTCCAGCGGGTCATCGCCCATGCGGCCGCGCAGGGCTTCGGCGAGGGTACCGTGACGTTCCGCCTCCGCGACTGGCTCATCTCCCGGCAGCGCTACTGGGGCGCGCCCATCCCAATGATCCACTGCCCCGACCATGGCATCGTCCCCGTGCCCGAATCGGACCTGCCCGTCCGTCTCCCCAAGAACGTCCGCTTCGAGCCCACCGGGCAATCGCCCCTTACGCAGATCGAGGAATGGGTCACCGTGCCCTGCCCGATCGATGGGAAGCCAGCCCGCCGCGAGACCGACACCCTGGACACGTTCATGTGTTCCAGCTGGTACCAGATGCGCTATATCGATTCGAAGAACCCGGAGCGGCCGTTCTCATCGGCGGCAGCGGCGAAGTGGCTGCCGGTCGACCAGTACACGGGCGGCGCTGAGCACGCGGTCATGCACCTCCTCTACACCCGCTTCTTCTGGAAGGCCGCCCGCGATCTCGGGCTGGTTGAGGGCGATGAGCCCATGCGCCGCCTGTTCAACCAGGGTGTGATCCTCGGGCCCGATGGCAACCGTATGTCCAAGAGCCGCGGCAACGTTGTCGCGCCAGACGAGCAGGTCGACCAGTGGGGCGCCGACGCCTTCCGCTGCCAGTTGATGTTTGTCGGCCCGTGGGACCAGGGGGGGCCGTACAACCCGACGGGGATGGCGGGAATTGTGCGCTGGCTCAACCGCCTCTGGTCGCTGTGCGTGGAATCCCCCACGTTGGTTGATGCACCTGCCGATGCGGCGGCCGCCACCTTGCGCCGCGCAACCCACAAGACCATCCAGGCGGTTACGGCGGAGATCGAGGACTTCCGCTTCAACACCATGATCTCGCGCCTCATGGAGCACACCAGTGCGATGCAGCGCGCCCGCGAGGCCGGTCCCATCGATCGCGCGGCCTGGAACGAAGCTGTCCGCACGGCCATTCTCCTCACCGCCCCACTCGCTCCGCATATCACCGAGGAGCTGTGGGAGCGGATTGGCGAGCCCTACAGCGTGCACCTCGCCGCATGGCCCGTGGCCGATGCCGCCCTCGCCCGTGATGACGAGATTGAGGTGGTCGTGCAGGTCAACGGCAAGGTCCGCGATCGCCTGGTCTTGCCCGCTGATGCGGGTGAAGAGGCAGCTCGCGCGGCCGTCTTCGCCTCCCCGCGCGTCCAGGAATGGCTCGGGGGCAAGGAGCCGAAGCGCGTTGTCTATGTGCCCGGAAAGCTCGTCAATATCGTCATCTGAAGCCACAGGCCGCCGGGTTTCGCCGGCGGATCTTGCGAGCCCGCGAAAAAGTTGCCGCACGTTTACAGAACTCGGTGGACGCCCGGTGGACGCCGCCCTATGGTGCGAAGAGCCGGGCGTACTCGGCATCCCTGCAGCCGGTGCGCTCCCCCAAACGAGGTAGGCCAGTGCAGATAAAGAAACCCGCCCGCGATATCCGGTACACCGATCCCGTCACCCGTTACGAATCCGATACCTTCGGGCCCGATTCCGACTCCGAGATGGCCGAGTTCGCGCCGGCCCGCCCGCCCGTGCGGCGTGAAACGGCGCCGCGCGCCGCTTCGAACGACGACGGCCGCGTGACCCGGGAATCCGGCTCAGAGAGCCTCATCGACCGTCACTCGTCGTTCGACGGCCGCTACGAAACCGACCACGACCTCCGCGTCGAAGGGACCATCAGCGGCGAAGTGCACTGCCGCGGTCTCCTGACGATCGAGGGCGAAGCCTCCGCGCGTGCGCGCATCCAGGCGCGCGAGGCCCACATCCGCGGCCGTGTCGAGGGCGACATCGTCTGCTCGGGCAGGCTCGTCCTTGCTGCCTCGTCCGTCGTGGTCGGCACGATCAAGGCAACGGTCCTGGTTGTCGAAGAAGGCGCATCGCTCTCTGGCACGGTGGACACCACCCAGAAGGCTGCCACCGAATCTCCCCGCCCGGCGTCCGCCACATCCGCTGCCGCCGACCCGGCCCCGGCCCGGGAACCGGCGCCGGCCTCGCGCGTGCCGCGCCGCGAAGTCCCCTCGTTCGCGATTGTGTCGTCGGAAGACCGCGTCCTCGCCGAGCGTCACTGATCCGTCCGGCGTCCTGGAAAGACAGGTCCACACAACAAGAAGGGGCGCTCTGTGGCGCCCCTTCTTTGTTGGTGCATCCTCCCGGCGGGTAGGCCCCGCTGATCAGGACAGGCTGAAGTACACCGTCCCGTCAACAACCCAGGTGTTGCTCGTCTTGCCGGAGCGTTTTGCTGCCCGGCTGATGCGCAGCGCAATTCCCCGGGCGGTTTCGCCGCGAGAAGGCGTGAGCTTCCCGACCTTTCCCGCCGGGACCGACTCCACGTACTTCTCATACTCGCGCATGCGCGCTGCCAGGCGGCCCGTCTGGCGTGCCGGGCGCGGCGCCTCAGACTCTTTGATCACGGTGAATTCAGCCATGTGCTATTGCCTCCAGTGATACACGCTCCCGGTCCCATTGGTGTGCCAGAAGCGTGTTTTGCCGTTTCCAACCTTACGCTCACTCAGCGCGTAATTCCAGTCTCTTCACGCGTAGGCGAAAGGTGAACGTTCAGCGCTTTTCCTGCAGACTCGAAATGCTCATCCGGATCGAATCAAGAAACGCCTGGAGCTGATTTTCCAGCCGGCGGAGCACTTCGAACGCGTACTGATCGGCGTCATCCAGCTGTTTGCTCGCCGCTTCCGCTGCTTCGCTCAGGTGCGCCGCTGCCGTGGCATCCGATTCCGCGATCACCTGGCGGGCCCGTGCTTCCGCATCCATCAACATCTGCTGGCTGCGTTCCTGCGCCTCGCGGATGATCGAGTTCTCTTCGAGTCGCCGCTGGCGCTCCTGTTCCGCGCGTTCGAGCGAACCCTGGGCCGTCGTGTGGGCATCCTCAATAATCTGCTCGCGGTTCTCAAGGATCTGCTGTGCCTGCCGCAGGTCCGTCGGCACGGCCAGCCTCATTTGATCGATGACGTCGAGCATCCGTTTTCGGTCGACAACGAGGTTCCCGCCCACGGGAAGCCGACGGGACTGGATCACCAGCTCTTCAAGCACATCAATGAGCTCGAGTATTTCCATCTGCGCGCCGCCAGGGTTCACAGCCTACGTCAATCCCAGGCGTTCGCGAAGGGCCGTCCGGACATGCGCGGGCACCAGGTCCGCCACATCGTAACCAAGCCGCGAGACTTCCCTGATCCGGCTCGCGCTGATGTACAGATACTCCTGGTTCGCCATCAGGTACACCGATTCGAGGTGCGGGGCCATCTTCCGGTTCATCAGCGCCATGTCGAACTCGGACTCGAAATCGCTCACCGCGCGAATCCCGCGGACGATGGCAACCGCGCCCTTCCGCCGCGCGAACTCCACCGTCATTTCGTCGAACCCCTCCACTTCAACCGTCGGCAGGTGTTCGACAGCCTTCCGGAATAGATCGACCCGCTCTTCCCACGTGAACATCGACCCCTTATCCCGCCCGCGTACCACCGCGACAATCACCCGGTCGAACAGGTGGGTCATCCGTGTGACCAGGTCCAGGTGACCGTTGGTCACCGGGTCGAACCCTCCCGGGAAGACGGCGATCCTCATTCCCCCTCCATCGTGGCGTAGATTGCCACCGCGCTGTCGCCATACACCCGGCGGTCGCCCATCTGGAGCCCCGCCAGGCGTTGGGGCGGATTGTAGCGGCTCCGGTGCTCGTAGACGACAATTCCGCCCTCCGCCAGCAGGCGCGGTACGCCCATCAGCGTGTCCTCGGCGCCTTCGTCGTGATAGGGCGGGTCCAGGAAGATGATGTCGAACTCCCCCGCCTCGAGCCGCGCCAGGGCGGCCGGGAGCCTGCCCCGCAAGACGGAGCCCTGCCCCGCGAACCCCGTCCGGCTCAGGCTCTGGAGGATGGCTTCGACGCAGGCAGCCTCTCCTTCCACGAATGTCGCCCGCGAAGCTCCCCGGCTGAGCGCTTCGATTCCCAGCGCCCCCGTCCCCGCATACAGGTCCAGGACCCGGGCCCCATCGACTCGCCCGGCAAGGATATTGAAGATCGCTTCGCGGACCAGCCCGGACGTCGGGCGCAGGCGCACCCCGCGTGGCTCCACCAGCGGCACACCGCGGGCCACCCCCCCGGCGATCCGGACTCCGCGCCCGGCTGCCATCGTCAGTTCCCCGGCGTGGTAGTCGCCACGGGCGTCTTGTTGTCGGGAGCCTTTACGTTTACCGGCACACTGTTTTCGAACATCGCCACACCGTCACTCAGGGTCAGGCTGATGGTATAGGTGCCGGCCGTTGCCGGCGTGAACCACTTCGCCGTACCCCGCCGCGTCGATTCGATGGTGCCACCGCTTGCCGTCCACTTCGGCTCCAGATCGCTGTCGTTCGGCCGCAGCAGGATCGGCTGTCCGCTTGTGATGAACGGCACCAGGGCATTCCAGATGTTGCCGAGGTACAGGTCGTTGCTGGCGTTGTCGATCGCCACGCCACCCAGTTTGTACTCCGGGATCAGTTCGAGTTTGAAGCCGATGCTGAAGAAGTTCTCGATGTACACCGTGCGGCTTCCGCCTCCCTGCGCCTGTTTGTAGCTGAACGCCACGGTGGCCGTCTCGGGAGACCAGCGGACGCCGGAGAGGTTCTCGTCCCGGTCAATGTTCGTGCCCGCGACTTCCACGTTTGTCGAAGTCACGATGGAGTTCGCATCCGCGCGCACCGCAATCTGCGTCGCGATGTTCATCGCATCGGTGAGCTTGTACGTGATGATCGAGTCCCCGCCGGTTTCCGTCGCATATGGGGAGACCGTGAGCACCAGCTTCGCCGGCGTTACCTGCGCCGCGAGGTGCGCCAGCACTTCGGGCATGTCCAGCCGGTACTTCGCCTGGTCGCGGAACGGACCGATCTTGATCAGGTCCGCCGTCTTCCCCAGCGCGGCCCAGTCGTATGCGCCTTCGTCGATCCGGTTCTGTGCCTTGATTGGCGGCGGCAGCGTGAGCGTCAGCTGCTTGTTCTGACCCCGGAGGGCGTCGTACAGCTCGCCGATGAACAGGGTGAACGATGTCCGCTGCGTCGCCGGCAGGTCCATGTAGGCGATGTCCACGCCACGCAGGTTGAGCTCGTTCAACTTCCCAACGATCTGCTTCACGTGGTTGGTGCGAGCCGCCGGGGTGGAGAGAATCGCTTCGACAATGGCCACGGCGCCCTGGTTCCCCGCGTTCGCCGAGATGACCGGGTAGACCACGTAGGCCGGGTTCTGCGGTATCTCCGTCAGGTCCCCGCTGACTGCGCCATCAGCGGCCGGGGAGAAGTCAATTGGGTGCACGATCGTGGCGTGCGTCGCCGCCTCGGCGTGGAGCTGTGCCCCGTGCGGGAGGTACGCGACCACGTTGCCCCCGGGAGTGGTGCGCCGCATCACGGCCATGATCGATGGCGCGTCGGGGAACGTGGCGCTGGCCACCTTCCCCTGGGCATCGAGGATCGCCGGTGCAATCGGTTCCCAGTTCTTGGTTTCGTCTACATAACGATAGAATCCGAGGGCCTGGCCATCGGCGATCGTCTCCGAAAGCTCCACCTGCACGATCATGTCAAAGCCGGGCTGCGATGCTCCGCTCTCAACGTTGTAGGCGAAGATCTTCGAGACCAGCTGGTAGCCCTCGGGGGCCGCGATATTCCGGTCCGATGGGCAATACGGGTCCGAACACCCGCCGCCATCACCACATGCGCGCGTGACCAGGAAGAACCCGACAACCAGCACGCCCACCACGATCGCGGCGAGCATCCCGATCCGGCCATAGCCACCACCCGGGCGGCCACCGCCGTACAGGCTCGGACTGTTGCCGGCACCCCATGGAAGCTGCCCGCCCCGGCGGCTCATGCGCGGAATGCCCCCGGGCGCTGAGGATTCACATTACGAACGTTTGGCAAGCCGGACCTCGACGTCGATTATCCGGGCATTCCGATTGAGGACAACCCGGACCGTTTCCCCCACCTCGTGCTCGAGGAGCGCATTGAAGAGCGGCGTCTCCTGGTCGATCACCGTATCGCCAAGCTGAACGATGACATCACCGGGGCGGATGCCGGCCTCCGCGGCAGGGCCGCCCGGGGTGATGCTCGCCACGGCCGCCCCCTCGCTGACGGCCAGCCTCGGCAGCCGTGCGAGCGTTTCCGGCGTCAGGTCGATGTGTTCTACCCCCAGGGCTGGCCGCTCGATTGCGGCCCCTGTTGCGATGATCTCGTTGGCGATTTCCAGGACGCGGGCGGCGGGCAGCGCGAACGCGATGCCGTTCACGGGTTGGCCGCTGTTTGACTGCCGCAACACGGCCGTGGGCATGCCGATGAACTGTCCGGAGAGGTTCACCAGCGCGCCGCCGCTGTTCCCGTTGTTCAACGCCGCGTCCGTCTGGATCAGGTCTCGCTGGCGCACGCCATCGAACGTCTCCGAGCGGTCCAGCCCGCTGATCACCCCGACGCTTACGCTCCCATCGAACTTGCCAAGTGGATTGCCAATCGCCAGCACGGTCTCACCAAGCTTCAATGCTTCTGAATCACCCACCGGCAGCGGCGTCAGGTTCAACGGCCCGATCTGCAATACGGCCACATCGTTGAACGGGAAGTCGTGCCCGACCAGGACGGCCGGCCGCTCCGTCCCGTCCGCGAGCACCACCCGCAAGGAGTCGGTCTCCAGCACGACGTGTGCGTTCGTGACGACGTGCCCCGAATCATCGAGGATCACGCCGCTCCCGACGTCCTGCTCCTTACCGGCCGAGGTCGTCCGCGTACTCTCGATCCGGACAACACCGGGACGCGCGGCGGCGGCCGCCTCCACCACCGCCCCGGTGAGTTCGATGCGTGTGCTTTCGGCGGTGGGAGCGGGCCCGGCAGCCGGCTCGCCCTGGTCGCTGGCGCCGTCATTCAGGTAGGCCACCGTCGCGCCCCCGGCAAGTCCACCTGCGAGCGCACTCACGAGGCACAGCGCCGCGAGCCGGCCGACGCCGGCACCGCGTGCTGGCGGTCCGTCGCTGCTCCCCGGCGGGCCCCCGCCATCCTTTGCCGGGGTGTTCGACGGGTCTTCCACCGGGTCACCGGGAGGAGGTGTTTGGCGCTGCCATGGCGGCCGGTACGCTGGCGGTCCGTCCGGCCACAGGCGTTCGCCAGAGTCGTTCACCACGTGCCCTGTCCTCCCCATGCTTTGCGGGCGCTGGCCATGCCGGTATACTTGCCCCGTGACTGAGGCGTTGCATGGCCTCAGTCCCTTTTTTTCCCGGCACTGCTGCCAGTTAGGTTACGACATGACCGATAAGCCCGTTCCGCTGACGCGTGAAGGAAAAGCAAAGCTCGAACAAGAGCTTGATCAGCTGCGCGCCCGGCGCCGCGAGGTGGCTGAACTCATCCATAATGCCCAGGAACAGGGCACCAGCCAGAACGACGCTGAATACGACGACGCCAAGATGGAACAGGGGCGCGTCGAAGGCCGCGTCCTCGAGGTGGAGGATCTCCTGCGCCGTGCCCGCATTATCGATGAGGAGACCGCTCACCACTCCGGCCGCGTCATGCTCGGCAGTGGCGTTCAGGTCGAGCAGGATGGTGTAGCCCGCCACTACCAGATCGTCGGCGCGCCCGAAGCCGACCCGCTCAACGGGAAGATCTCCAACGAGTCGCCCGTTGGCTCGGCCCTGCTCGGCAAGGCCATCGGCGATACCGTGGACGTCAACGTTCCGAAGGGCGTCATCAAAGTCAAGGTCATCAAGATCGACTGACCGCCTTCGGCCCGCGAAGCTGCATCCCGGGCCGCTTCAAAGCGGCCCGTTCACGTTGGAGAAAGGCAAGAGACCGTGGATGAACTCATGGCCCAGCGCGTCGCCAAGGCCGGGGAACTGCGCGCCGCCGGGATCGACCCCTATCCCCACCGCGCCGCCCGCACCCATACCGCCGCCGAAGTGACCTTGCTCGTCGAAGCCCTCCCCGAGGGTGTCTCCGAGGTCGATGGCGTCGAAGTCGACGTTGCCGGCCGGGTTGTGGCCAAGCGAGACATGGGCAAGGCGACCTTCCTCGATGTCCTCGATGGCAGCGGCCGCATCCAGGTCCTCATGCGCCAGAACGCGCTGGCAGACTACGATGCCCTCCGCCTCATTGACCTCGGCGACTTCATTGGTGTCCGCGGCACGCCGATCCGCACCCGCACCGGCCAGCCCACCGTCCAGGCCGCCAACTGGACCATGCTCGCGAAGGCCCTCCACGCTCCGCCCGAGAAGTACCACGGTCTGGCCGATGTCGAACTCCGCCAGCGCCGCCGCTACCTCGACCTGATGGCCAACGAAGAAACGCGCGAGCGCTTCATCGTTCGGAGCAAGGTCGTCTCCGCCATCCGCCGCTTCCTCGATGCGCGCGGCTTCCTCGAAGTCGAGACCCCGGTCCTCCAGGAAGAAGCCGGTGGCGCCGCCGCCCGCCCGTTCATGACCCACTACAACGCCCTGGATGAAGACCGGCACCTGCGCATTAGCCTCGAGCTCTACCTGAAGCGCATGGTTGTCGGCGGGTTTGAGCGCGTCTACGAAATGGGCCGGATCTTCCGGAACGAGGGGCTGGGCGCCAAGTACAACCCCGAATTCACCATGATCGAGCTCTACCAGGCCTACGCCGACTACCACGACGTCTCCATGCTCGTGGAGGAGATGATCTCCTCGGTTGCCCTCGAAGTCCTGGGCCGCGCTACCTTCACCTTCCGCGGCCAGGAGATCAGCCTCGCCCGCCCGTGGCGCCGCATCACCCTCCACGATGCGCTCCAGGAGTACGGGTCGCTCGCGCTCGATGAGTTCCCGACGACCGAGACGCTTCGGGCCGAACTCGAGCGCCGCGGCATCCCGCTCTCCCCCACTGCCGGCTACGGCAAGCTCGTCGATGAGGCCATGTCGCACTACGTCGAGCCACGGCTCATCCAGCCGACCTTCCTGATGGACTACCCGGTCGAGCTCTCCCCCCTCGCCAAGCGCCGCTCGGATAACCCCCGGCTGGTCGAACGCTGGGAGGTGTTCATCGGCGGCTTCGAGGCCGGCAACGCCTACACCGAGCTCAACGACCCGGTCGACCAGCGCGCCCGCTTCGAGGAACAGTCGCGCCTCAAGGCCGCCGGCGACGACGAAGCCGAGCTCGTCGACGAGGACTTCCTTTTCGCGCTCGAACACGGCATGCCCCCGACGGGTGGCTTCGGCATGGGCATCGACCGCCTGTTGATGATCCTCACCGAACAGGACTCGATCCGTGACGTCATCCTCTTCCCGCAGTTGAAATCGGTGAAGGGGTGACCGGCGTCCCGGTCGAACGGCACCACACGGCAACGGCCTACGTGGTCGCCGGCGGCCGGACGCTCCTCCTCTGGCACCGCAAGCTACGGATGTGGCTCCCCCCGGGCGGCCACCTCGAACCCAGTGAGGATCCCGTCCAGGGGGCCATCCGCGAGGCCCTCGAAGAATCCGGGCTGCCCGTCGAAATCATCCCTCCCTCCGGGCTCATCGTCGTCGACCGCCCTACCGTCCTGCCGCCGCCCGCGGTCATCCTCATCGAGGACATTGTCCGCGCCGACCAGCCATTCCACCAGCACATCGACCACGTCTACTTCACCCGTGCCCTCGTCCCGGTTGACTTCGCCTCGCCGGTTCCTCATGGCGAACACCACTGGTTCAGCGCCGGTGAACTGGCCCTGGCGTTTTCCCTCGAATCGCCCGATGGTACGCTCGTCCCCGTGGCCGAGGACGTCCGACTCCTCGGCATTCACGCACTGGCAGCCGCCGCCCGGGAGCCCTGAATCATGCTGAGCCTGCAGTTCATTCGCGAAAACGTCGACCGCGTGAAGCGCGATGTCCTGCTCCGCAACACCACTGCCCCGATCGACCGCATCCTCCAGCTCGATGAAGACCGCCGCGCGCTCCTCCAGGAGGTCGAGACGCTCCGCGCGCGCCGCAATGCGGTCAGCAAGGAGATTGGTGGCTCCAAGGACGCCGCCGGCCGGAACGAGCGCATCGCCGAGATGCGGTCCGTTGGCGACGAGATCGACCGCCTCGATGCGCGGCTGAAGGCCGTGGAATCCGAACTCCAGGAAAAGATGTACGAGGTCCCCAACATCCTCGACCCGGATGTGCCGAAAGGGCCCGATGAAACCTCCAACCGGGTCGTCGAGACTGTCGGGACACTGCCCGAGTTTGCCTTCACCCCGCGGCCGCACTGGGAGCTCGGCGAGATCGTCGGCGGACTCGATATCGAGCGTGGCGCGAAGATGTCCGGTTCACGCTTCTACACGCTCAAGGGACCGCTTGCCCGTCTCCAGCGAGCGCTCATCCAGCTCATGCTGGATGAGCACGGCCGCGCCGGCTTCACCGAGGCCTACCTTCCCTACATGCTGACCGAGGCGTCACTCTATGCGGCCGGCCAGCTGCCCAAGTTCCGCGACAACCTCTACCGGGATGCTGAAGAGGACTACTTCTTCATTCCCACTGCCGAAGTCGCCTTCGTGAACCTCTTCCGCGACGAGATCATCCCCGCCGGGCAGCTGCCCATCAGGTTCACGGGCCACACGCCCTGCTTCCGCCGGGAGAAAATGAGCGCCGGCCGTGACGTCCGCGGGATCAAGCGCGGCCACCAGTTCGAAAAGGTCGAGATGTTCGTCTATTGCGAGCCGGAGCAGAGCGCGGCGGAGCTGGGCGCCCTCGTGACCCGGGCTCGCGCCATCCCCGAGCTCCTCAACTTGCCGTATCGCGTGGTCGAGCTCTGCTCAGGCGATATCGGCTTCAACTCCACCCGCACCTTCGACCTCGAAATCTGGGCGCCAGGCCAGGGGGAATGGCTCGAAGTCAGCTCCGCCTCCAATTGCCTCGATTTCCAGGCGCGCCGGGCCAACATCCGCTACCGCCCCGCCGGCGAGCAGCAGACTCGCCACCCGCACATGCTCAACGCCAGTGGCCTCGGCCTGCCCCGCACCGTCATTGCCGTCATGGAGAATTACCAGCGGCCAGACGGAAGTATCGCCGTCCCCGAGGCCCTCAAGCGCTACATGGGGATTGACGTCATCCCCGCCGTCGGCTGAGAAGTTCCGGGCCTGACTAGCTGGACGCCTTGCCGTTCGGGCTGACCACCCCGGCCTGGCTCGGCCGTTCCAGGATCTCGTCGATCAGCCCGTAGTCCTTTGCCGCCGGCGGGTCGAGCCAGAAGTCCCGGTCGGTATCCTGCTCGATGCGCTCCATCGGCTGCCCCGTGGTCGTCTGGATGATGTTGCGCAGCACCTTCTGCAGGCGGAGGGTCTCCCGCGCCTGGATCTCGATATCGCGCGCCTGCCCCTGTGCCCCTCCGAGGACCTGGTGCAGGTGGATGGTGCTGTGCGGCAGCGCATACCGCTTCCCCTTCTCGCCGGACGTCAGCATCACCGTGCCCATGCTCGCCGCCAGTCCCATGCACAGCGTCGAGACGGCCGGCCGGATCAGGTTCATCGTGTCGTAGATCGCCAGGCCCGCGGTCACGCTCCCGCCGGGGCTGTTGATGTACATCATGATGTCCTTCTCGTCGTCCTCACGCGCCAGGTAAAGCAACTGCGCGATGATCACGTTGGCGATCATCGCGTCGATTGGCGTGCCGAGGAACACGATCCGCTCCTTCAGCAGAAGCGAGTAGATGTCGTAGGCGCGCTCGCGCCGGCCGTCGCTCTCGATAACGAACGGCATGATGTCCTGAGGCCGGACGAGCTCGGCGTCGGGCCGCTTCCCGGCGATGATCTCCTGGATAAGCTCGTAGCTGCTGCTCATATGTATGGCCTCCTCGCCCTTGAGGGCTACCGTCCAGTGTGCGGCTTGCGAAGCCGATCGCGCAAAGGGACACACCCTCCGCTGGGCACCCCCTCTCCGACAGACGGCCCCAGGATTCCGGCCGGTGGGCGCTACCGCATTGCCCCTGCCCGGCGCAACCTTCGCTCAGCATCGAACGCGAAGCAGGTGAGTCTATGACCGGGCCGGAGCAAGGGGTAGCGTGTGCCGCGTGTGGCGCACTGGCGAAGCCGGGAGCTCGCTTCTGCGGAGTCTGCGGTGCGGCCATTCTTCCCATCCCCACGGAGTGCGCGCATTGCGGAGCCGATCTCCGCGAAGGTGCGCGGTTCTGCCGTCGCTGCGGCAAGGCCGTTGGCACAACCGGCCCGGGCGGTGGCGGGACGAGGCGTTCCGGGCTGCCGCTGTTCGTTGCCGCGGCGGCCGCGCTTGCCATGGTGGCTGGCGGCGCATACCTCCTGCTCGGGCGTGGCGGCGATGAAGGGCCGTCCGGCAACGGCGCTTCCACCGCGCCGCACGAAAGCAAGCTCACGGTTACGGCGCCCGCCAGCGAGCCCGGGCCGAACGGTTTCCCCCAGCGCCCCGCCGTCCGCCTCGAACACCCGGCCGGCGCCGCTGCGAACGTCCCCGCGGGCGAGGTCGTCTTCAGCGACTACGTCGACCTCCGTCAGGTCGACATCCCCGAGCTCGGCTCCGCCTGGCAGGCCACCGGCAAGGGCTGGGAGTTCGTCTCGCTGGGTGGTGTGGTGATCGATGGGCCGGTCGCCATCAGCATCCCCGCGGCTGGCGCTCCCGACGATGCCCGCGTGCTTGCTCTTTCCGCGACCGGGACCTGGATCCCCGTCTCCGCCACCCGCCGGGGAGAAACCTTCGACTTCGAAGTCAGCGGCGTCCCCTCTCCCTGGTTCCTCGCCGTTGCCCGGCCGGCCTCCAGCGGGGAGGGACCCGGCCATCCGCCCGCCGAAGCGGTCGCTGCTGAAGCGCTGTTCTGGTCCGATCGGGGGGAGTGGGAACGGCAAGAGGCCGCCTGGGCCGCGCAGCAGGACCTGTCGGTCACGGACCTCGACCCCTCGCTGCTCGTTTCGGGAGCTCCGGCGCGCACAACGGCCCGGACATGGCTCGACACCCACAAAGACCTCGACTGGGTCATACGCATGCTGGGGGCGGTCCGCATCACTCTCCAGGGGTCATCCATCATCCCCGGCGCCGCCTCCGATGCCCTGGCCGTCCAGCAGTACCGGGCCGCCATCTCCCGTCTCGCCGCCGTCAGGAAGGAATGGATGACCTACCGCGACAGCTGGGCCAGGGATGCGGGCAACGAGGGGGACCTGTCCTTCATGCTGTACGACGACGGGACCACCATGGAGCAGGCGATCGAGACCATGCTGGCCCTCTACGCGCCCTGGGGGGTCGACCTCACGCTCGGGCTGCTCAAAGGCGGGGGCCTCGATGGCATGGACCTGCGCGTCCTCGTCCCGTACGGCGAGGCCTATTTCACGGACGTCCCGTTCGCCCGGAAGAGGCTGGCCTTTGTCGACAACACCCTGGACAAGGTTCAGTTCGGCGCCGGTGAGCGTACGGAGGAGCGCTTCCTCCGCCTCTACTCCACCCGCGCGGTCGAATCCACGCTGCTCATTGATTACCTGAAAGACTGGAAGACCGAGGCCTTTCTGCGCTACCTCCCGATTGGCCTTTGGGCAGCCGGTCTCACCACCGGCGGGCCGTTCCTGATCGCGGTAACGGCTGCCGACCAGGTGCTCAGCTGGTACCAGTCCTCCATCGAGACCGCTGGCGACCCCTACCTCTACGCGACGGCACAAGCCGGGGGCGCCGCGCTTTCCGGGGCCAGCCTCTACGTTGATGCCACCGAAGAGGCGGTCCGCACCACCTTCGTCGGCGAGTTCAAGATCAAGAACCAGGCCCTCGGCATCGCCCAGTTCGTCTACAGCGCGGCGCTCTCCTACGCCGTCGCCAATTCGGACTGGTACATGCTCAAGGACGTCCGCCAGGTGACCGCGGGCAGTCAGTCGTACTGCATCCGCGGGTCGTGCAACTGGTTCTTCGCCCAGCAGATCCCGCCCATCCAGCTGATTGCCGCCGTCCGCGGTCCACTCAAGCAGGCCGAGGCCGCCTACCCGGCCACCCGCAGTCTCATCATGGTCTGGAACCTCCAGATCTTCATGACCTACGCCGGTGCTCCAAACCTCCATAGCATCTTCGTCGACTCCAGGAGTTCGATCACCGATGCGATCATCACGCGCGCGATCAGCCTCCCCGAGCTTGGCTGGGAACCCTATGTCCAGGATCGCTGGCCCGATGGTGTCGTCTCCACCCAGCCCGACCTCCAGGCCATTCGCGTCGGCATCCCCAGGGACACCCTGAACACGATCGCGATGGAGTACGAACTCGGACCGTCTCCCGGCTTCGAGGATTACGGGCTGGTCCTGCGTCTCGATGCCCCGGGCGGGAAGCGGAACATCTTCATCCTCACCGAGGAAGGCGCGCGCCTCGATTCCGACAACAAGGACACGGTGTACGTCTCGGTGCAACTCGCCCGCGAGGGGTTCGACCCGGCCGGTGCGTCATCGGGCCAGCTCCCGGAGGTTTATCACGGCGAGGCCCAGGCGATGGATGGCGGCGTCCTCCGCACGCGCCTGACCGGCTCGCTCCTCGCCCACAGTGACGAGTCGCCCCGGCTCTCGTTCGAAATCGACTTCGCGCGCCAGTCCGGCCGCATCGTGCAGGCCGACCCGGAGGACCCCGAGGGGGCGAAGGTCCACCTGTACGATGCCTCGCCAACTGCCCCGGGGAACACCTACCGGCTCTCCACCTTCAACGTGTTCGCGGGATTCGATGGTTCGCAGGCCATCCTCAAGCAATGGAAGGACGGAGGGCTCGCCACGGACGCGATCCACGGCTGCGAGACCGCCCCGTCCTCGTGCTACCTCATCTTCTACACGCCAAAGGGGGCCCCCGCCGGGACCATCGAAGCGGTGCTCACCGGCCCCGACCGGAACCCGGCCAACGGCATCATCGTTGCCACCCAGGTGGGCGCCGATGCTCCGGATGGGACCCGCTGGCTCCAATTCCAGAACGACCGGTTCTTCGGCACCTACCAGGTCGATGTGACCACCGACTACATCTTCGATGGCAGTCTCTCCGGTGATTCGGTCTCGGCCCGCGTCGGCATCCGGACGATCACCGAGTCCGATGACCCCGGGGCGATCCTGGTCGATGGCTTCCCCAAGGGTGCCGTCTTCCTCACCTTCACCGGTGTCCGGGTGAAGTAGCCGGGGACCCCGTCAGAAGACGATGCAACCGGTCGTCACGAAGTTGATCACCTGGGAGGCCCCCGAGATCGTTACCGTTTTCGGAGTCACCGTCGGCGCGATAGCGCAGTAGTCGAAGGTCACGTCGGTAACCGTGTACACCCCGGGTGGGAGCAAGATCGCGTAGTTCCCCGATTCGGTCGCCTCATTCGCCACGAATGCCCCGGCGCTGCCTGAGAACAGCAGCACGCACCCGTACGGGCATGGCTGGGTGGTGTTCGACGTCTTCAGGTCGATGTGGCCGGTGAGCACGGTGTTCTGGACCAGCGGTGGCGTCGCCGTTGGCGGGACCGGCGTCACGGTCGGCGGGATCGATGTCGCTGTGGGTGGGATGGAGGTTGCCGTCTCCGCGGTTGTCGCGGTAGCGGCCGGTGTCCGCGTCGGCGTTGGCGTGGTCCCACCGGCGGTGGTGGTCCCGGTGCCCGGAGGCGTCGTCGGCGATGCCGGGCCGGGCGATGGTGAGGTTGTCCCCGCGGGTGATGCCGTGGCGCGGGGGGTTGCCGTTCCTGTCTTCGCGGGTGTCGCCGAACCACCGGTCCGCGTGGTCGTCGCACCGGTGGTGACCGTCGCCCCGGGAGCACCGTTGCCGGCCGGCGGGCTGCCGTCATCTCCACTGAGCAGGAAGAAGAACGCCGCGGCGCCTCCCAGCAGCAGCACCCCGAGGCCGGCGCCCACCAGGAGCGTCCGCCGGTTCGATTGGCCAGCCGCGCCGCCGCCCGGGCCCCCGGAAGGCACGTTCAGGGCGGCGCCACAAACCGTGCAGAACGCCAGCCCCGCCTCTACCGCGGCTCCGCAGGCCGGACAGGTGCCCGGCCCCGGCGCAAGCGCCCCGCACGATTCGCAGAACGCTGTCCCTTCGCTCAGGGGTAGTCCACACGCCGGACAGTTCACTTGCGCCCTCCGAGCGTCACTTCGGTATCGCGGTAGCTGATGCTGGTCAGCCTCACCGAGAACTCGAACTCGCGCAGGTCTCCCTGGTCGAGGACGGTGTTCACCACCCGCGTCCCGAGGAAGCCCGGCAGGTTCCCGGCTTTCACGCTATCCACGACGATCCGCGGGTCCTCGCCCGAAAGGTCGAGCGTGCCGCTCACCACCACGTTCGCGGACAGGCCGAGCGCCTTCACCTTGCCCGTCGCCTGGGCGGTCCCATCGGGGCAGAAGTACACCTGGAGGTCCTCCACCGGGGCGTCCTTCTCATCGATGTACTCCACCCCGCGCGAGGTCACCTGGGTCTCGCTGAACGTCACCGTTGCCGGACCCGCCGCCGCCGCTGCCTTGAAGGCGTCCCAACCAGCACGGAGTGCCGTGGCGGCCGCGGTCGATGGCGTGATCGTCCGGTCGACGCAGGGCTTCGGGTTGCCGGTCACGGTCAGGATGATGCCGATCACCAGCCCCCCAAGGACCACGCCGCCGGCCCCGGCCAGGGAGATGAGGATGATCCGGATGATCGAGCCGGCCGTCCGACCGCCCGTGACCACCGCGCCCGGGATTGCGCCGGGGACAGCGGGCGGCACGGGAGTGCCTCCGCGGACGGGTGGCCGCACCCCGGGGCCCCCGACCCCGCCCGGCGGCGGAGGCGGAAACCCCCCGCCGGGCGGAGGTGGCGGAGGCGGAGGCGGGAAGGCGCCCCCCGGAGGCGGGAAGGCACCACCCGGAGGCGGGAAGGCACCACCCGGAG
>CAZRUZ010000031.1:0-7263 GCA_964603275.1 uncultured Anaerolineaceae bacterium
AGTGCGCGCCTATTTACCGGACGGTAGTCCCGCCTCGTAGCGCCACCCAATTGCCCCTTGATTAGTCGCCAGAACCGCGCTCAACTTTCACGATCGGTTGACCGAAAGGGCGAAGGCCGGTACACATCCTCAGTTGAAGCTATAGCTACTATGGCGAGGATAGGGCAATCCTATCGGCCACCGGCGACGTACCGTCCGGTGTAAACAGAACCACTCAGGGGGAATCCATGGCAGCAGAATACTGGGACCGATTCGCGAAGGAGCGCCGCAGCCGGCGGCGGTTCCTCGGCGGTGCGGTCGCAACAGGGGCCGGCGCAGCGGGCCTCGCACTCGTCGGTTGTGGCGATGACGATGACGATGACGACAAGACGCCGGGCGGCGGCCTCGCCACCAACACGCCCGCTCCCAACGCGACGCCCACGCCGAGCGACCCGTACGCCGCCGCCAAGCGCGGTGGTACCTACAGGGCGGCCCAGGCCGGCGACCCGCCAACCATCGACCCGTACGGCAACCTCTCGTTCCTGACGAAGGGCTTCTCCGCCTTCATCTACAGCCGCTTGTTCAAGTACAACGCGGGCGTCGGCGTCAAGAAGTCCGACCTCCTCCCGGTTGGCGACCTCGCCGAGTCGTCGGAAGCCAGCCCGGACGGCCTGACCTGGACGATCAAGCTCCGCAAGGACGCCAAGTTCCACAACGTCGCCCCCGTGAACGGCCGCGCCGTCACCTCCGACGATGTGAAATTCTCCTGGGGCCGGGCAACCGCCGAGGCGAACACCAACCGCAGCCAGGTCGCCTTCGTCGACAAGGTCGAGTACCCGGATGCAAGTACCGTCAAGTTCACCCTCAAGGCCCCGAACGCCGCCTTCCTGGACGTCCTCGCCGATGCGAACCTCGTCTGGATCATGCCGAAGGAGGCCGATGGCGGCTTCAACCCGGCCCAGCAGGCCATCGGTTCCGGCCCCTGGATGCTTGATGCCTACACGCCCAGTGTCTCGCTCAAGTACAAGAAGAACCCGGACTGGTGGGTGAAGGGCTTCCCGCTCCTTGACGCCTACGAGAGCGCCATCATCCCCGAATACGCCAACCGTTTGGCCCAGTTCCAGGCGGGCAACCTCGAGTCTGAGGGCATCACCGCTGAAGACATCATCGCCGTCAAGAAGGCGATGCCGAACATCAACCTCTACGGTGAAGTCTCGCAGCTCCTCAGCTTCGTCTTCTGCGACCCGGACCCGGCCTCGCCCTGGGCGAAGGACCCCCGCGTCAAGCAGGCCATCTCCATGGCCATCGACCGCGACGGCCTGATGGACCTCGGCTACAACGTGAAGAAGCTCAAGGCTGAAGGCCTCGCCGTCTCCGAGCGCTGGAACAACCTCATCCCCGCCGGCATGGAGCGCTTCTGGCTCGACCCGAAGGGCGCCGCCCACGGCGATTCGAAGAAGTTCTTCGAATACAACGTCAAGGAAGCCAAGGCGCTCATGGCCGCCGCCGGTTTCGGCAGCGGTTTCGAGGCGACCTACCAGTACACCGCCAACCGCTACGGCGCCACCTTCAACGCCATCGCCGAAGCCCACATCGGTTTCCTCAACGAGATCGGCATCAAGACCACGACCGACGTCCAGGACTACGCCTCGAAGTACATCACCCAGACCTTCGTGGGCAACTTCAAGGGCATCGCGTTCGGTTACGAGACGCCGTTCCCCGAAGGCGGCGCCTACCCGAACCGCATGTTCACGGATAACCCGTCGAACCACTCCAAGATCGCCGATCCCGAGCTCGCCGACCTGGCTGCCAAGCAGCAGAAGGAACTCGACCCGGCAAAGCGCAAGGAGATGTTCTTCGAGATCCAGCGCAAGAACGCTGCCAAGATGCACTACATCCCGACCAATGCTGGCGCCGGCACCGGCTGGACCGGCTACCAGGGCTGGGTCAAGAACATCGAGGTCCAGACCGTTCCCGGCTCGTACGGTGGAGGCACGGAGACCGCGCCGTACCGGTGGCTTGATAAGTAAGGCCCCGCGCCTTTCCTGATTCAGCCATCCCCTTTTCACCTCCGGGGGTGGGTCCCGAACCCGGGGCCCACCCCTTCACACCGTCCAACGGAGCCGGTCCATGCAACGCTACATCCTCCGCCGCCTCCTCCTGATGATCCCGACGCTGATCGGGGTTTCGTTTGTCGTGTTCCTGATCGTGCGGGCCGTGCCCGGTGACGTGGTCGACCTCATCGCCGGCGACTTCGGCGCCGCCGACCCCGCGACAAAGGAAGCCCTCAGGAAGGAATTCGGCCTCGAAGGCAACATCGTCGCGCAGTACATCCGCTGGCTCGGCGATATCGTCCAGTTTGACCTCGGCAAATCCCTCATCAGCGGGCGGACCGTCACCAGCGAGCTGCAAAGCCGCCTCCCGGTGACGTTCCAGCTGGGGCTCATGGCGATTTTCTTCTCCCTCCTCATCGCGGTGCCCATTGGCATCATCTCCGCCGTCCGGCAGGACACCTGGGCTGACTACATCGGCCGGAGCTTCGCCATCGGCCTGCTCGCTGCTCCCGGCTTCTGGATCGCCATCCTGCTGATCAGCATGGCCGGGCGGTACTTCACCTGGGGTGTGCCACCGGCCACCTATGTGGAATTCGCCGATGACCCGATCGCCAACCTCAAGCTGATGTTCATGCCGTCGCTCATCCTTGGTGGCGGCCTTTCCGGCAGCGTCATGCGCTTCACCCGGTCGACCATGCTCGAAACGCTCCGCCAGGACTACATCCGCACGGCCTGGTCCAAGGGCCTGCAGGAGCGCGTCATCATCGTCCGCCACGCCATGCGCAATGCGCTCATCCCGGTGGTCACCGTCGTCGGCCTCCAGCTGCCCATCCTTGTCGGCGGCACCGTCATCATCGAGTCGGTGTATGCCATCCCCGGGATGGGCCGCTACTACATCGCCGCCATCGACTCCAAGGACTACCCGGTCATCCAGGGGATCAACATCATCGTGGCCATCGTGGTAGTCTTCTCCAACCTCGGCGTGGACCTGCTCTACTCCGTCATCGACCCGCGGATCAGGTACTCCTAAATGGCCAGTGACGCGCGAACTCTCGAAGCCTACGCCCTCCGCCCGGAGATGCCTCGCTCGGCCCGTATCCGGCGTGCCGTCTCCGATTTCATCAAGCACAAGCCCCTCGGCGCCTTTGGCGCGGCCGTTGTCATCCTGCTGATCGCCATGGCGATCGTGCCGGGCATCTTCACAACCCTGGACCCGACCAAGAGTTCCATCGCCGACCGCTACCTCGGCCCCTCGGCGACACACTGGTTCGGGACCGACCAGCAGGGCCGCGACGTGTATACCCGAATCATCTACGGCGCCCGCAACTCGATCATCATCGGTTTCGGCGTCGTCATGATTAGCTCCTCGATCGCCCTCTGCCTCGGTGTCATCTCCGGCTACTTTGGTGGCTGGTTCGATACGATCATCCAGCGCCTCGTCGATATCGGGATCGCTCTCCCCGGCCTCATCTTCATCATCCTTGTCGTCACCAGCCTGCAGCAGATCCCGGTCAACCTGCGGATCATGCTCGCCGTCGGTTCTCTTTCGGCTCTGAGTTCGTCACGCGTCATCCGCGGCGCCTCGATCTCAGCCAAGCAGAACCAGTACGTCGAAGCGGCACGGGTGATCGGCGCGAGCGACCTGCGGATCATCTTCCGGCACGTGACCCCGAACGTGGTGCCCGTACTCATCATCGGCGCCTCTATCCAGGTCGGTGGCGCGGTGCTGGTCGAATCGTCTCTCTCGTTCCTGGGCTATGGCGTCCAACCGCCCACGCCATCGTGGGGGCGCATGTTGAACGAAGCGCGCGAGCGCCTCGTCCAGCAGCCGCACCTCGCGATCTTCCCGGGCCTGGTCATCTTCTTCACCGTGTATTCGTTCAACATGCTGGGCGATGCACTGCGAGACGTGCTCGACCCGCGCATGCGAGGCTCGCGCTAGCGACCGGCTCTCCGGCATTCACGAAGGCGCCCCCGTCCCCCGGGGGCGCTTTCTTTCGTCCCAGCGGGCGGCTGGTCAGGCGCGCTGAGGGGCTTTCCGGGCGTCCCTGACGGCCGGCGATGCGGCGAGCACGGCCGCCGAGAGCAGCATCAAGCCACAGCCGGCGAAGAGCCCGCCCCGCGTCCCCACGAGCGCCGCCAGCACCGCGGCGGCCCCCGTACCGGCGAACGCGAAGCCGAATTCCACGAGACGGAAGTTGGCGAACACCCGGCCGAGCATCTGCTCCGGCGCAGCAGCCTGCCTCAGGCTGACATCGTGGATCTCGAAGATGGTCCAGAACGGGTCCGTGACCAGCTGGTTGGCGACCAGCAGGGCAACGCCGGCCAGGCCCGTGCTGGCGCAGAGCGGCATGAAGAACGCCCCAACGGCCCGCAACGCCGCCGCCGCGATCAGCGTCGGCCCGGCGCCACCCGCAACCAGCCACCCCCGGTTCGCGGCCCATGCGCCGGCGACGGAACTGATCCCCCCGACCGCGAAGATGAGCCCCAGGGTACCCGGCGCGAAGCCGATTCCGCCCGACAGGTACACCAGGAACAGCACACTGATGATCTGCGCGGCGAGCGACTGCAGCGCCGTCGCGATCGCGAGCGGCCGAAGCAACGGGTGTCCCGCGACCACGCGCAGTCCATCGATCGCTTCCCCGAGGAAGCCCGCCCGTTCCGCTGCCGGAGGTGGCGGCGGCTCGTCCGCCTCGATGCGCCAGAGGAAGAACGCCGATGCCACGAACGTGAGGGCATCGATCGCGACCGCACCCGGCGCGCGCAGCGCCTGGACAAGCCAGCCGCTCGCGGAAAAGCTGGCCACCTCCACCGCGGAGGCAGTCCCCTGGAGCCTCGCGTTGCCCTCCACGAGCTCCGTCCGCGGGATCAGCGCCGGCAGGTAGGCCTGGTACGCCGCTTCGAAGAAGGCCGTGAGCGCGCTGGCCGCGAAACCGGCCACGTAGAGCTGGGCCATGGTCAACCAGCCCGCCAGCGCGGCCGCGGGGATGCTGAACAGGATGGCCGCCCGCCCCAGGTCAGCCGCGATCATCAACGGGCGGCGGCGCAGACGATCGACCCAGACCCCCGCCCCCGCGCTCGCCAGGAAGCCCGCGAGGAGCTGGCTCGCCGCCAGGATCGCCACCTCGCCGGGCGACGCCTCCAGCCAGAGGATCGCGGTGAATTGCAGCGCCAGCCCGCCGATCAACGACCCGAACACCGAGACCGAGCGGCCGGCCCAGAGAAGCCTGAATGCGGGCATGGACCAGGGGCTGTTGGCGGGAGAAAGGGCCACGGGGAAGACCTCGCCGGTGTGCCGCGGGCTGGCCGGCAACCCCGGCGCAGCATACGCGATGAGCACCCGCCGGGGACGCCGCTGCCGCGCCGAAAGGCCATCAGTAAGGCCGTATAACTGTGCATTTTTCGGCTTAATGTGCACTTGGAATGCACCCTACGTACGCGCAGATTCACCAGATGACCGGCAGAGGGCCTTTCCAGCGGCACGGCCTATTCCCAATTTGGTGGTTTGCGGGCCAAAATCCGTTGTCACGCAGGTTTCTTGATGACCTGACGGGCGAATCTGAGCCGTCACGGGGCAGGAGCGTTCCGCTTGCATACGAGGCATCTGATCCTGGCAGGCCTCCTCTGGGTCGTGTTGACCGCCATCGGGGGCCTGCTCGTCATCGCCGACCTGTATCCAACAGTCGGCTCACACGAAGCCGAAGACTTCGACGATATCTTCCGCTTCCTCCTGATCCTTGGGGTCCCGGTCTTCACCTTCGTGGTCTCCGCCGTGATCTACGCGATGCTGGCATTCCGCATCCGCGAGAGCGTGCCAACCGAGGACGGGCCGGTGATCCGCGGCAACGGCTGGTTCCCCCGCGCATGGCTCGCGGTGACCGGCTGCCTCGCCGTCTTCGTGATGATCTATCCCGGACTCACCGGTTTGGCCGAGCTGCAGGACGCGAAGCGCGCCTACGGCTGGGGCGAGCGCGATGCGGACATGGTGATCAAGGCCACCGGCTTCAAGTGGCAGTGGGTCTTCGAGTACCCCGATGGGACCCAGGTGAGCGTGGCCGCCGGCAAGGAACTCGTGTTGCCGGTGGATACCTCAATCCGCTTCGATATCGAGGCTGCCGATGTGATCCACTCGCTCTGGATCCCCGCATTCCGGATGAAGATCGACGCGATCCCCGGCCGGACCACCTACATGACCGTGAAGCCCACCAAAGTGGGCGCCTACGAGACGGACCAGGCCTACCGGGTGCAATGCACCGAACTGTGCGGGCTCGACCACGCGAAGATGCTGTTCCCCATCCGGGTGGTCAGCGAGGCGGAGTACGAAAGCTGGCTGGCTGGCCTGAAACCGGGAGGTAATTGACAGCATGTACGCACTGAAATCAGTTGTCGGCGCAGCGGGGCTCGGGTTCACCGGGTTCTACCTGGGCTTCGCGCTCCTCGCGCTCATCCGGGTCATGGCCGGGATCGATGACCCCTGGGGTGGCGAACTCAATGTCGTCGCCGGATTTGTCTTCGGAGTCCTCGCCTGGCTCATGGGCATCGGGATGTGGGGCGCCTGGGGGCGTGAGTGGTTCGGCCAGAAGACCTATCAGCGCGTCGCGCCCGGCTGGCAGCGCTACTTCACCTTCAACACCGACCACAAAGTGATCGGCATCCAGTACCTGGTCACCTTCATCTGCGTGTTCCTGCTCGCGGGCCTCATCGCCCTCCTCATGCGGCTCGAGCTTGCATCGAGCGGCCTGCAGTTCCTCTCCACCAGCCAGTACAACGGCGCCATGGGCCTCCACGGCATCCTGATGATCGCCGTCGCCGTCGCGGCAGTCGTCGGTGGCGCCGGCAACTACGCGGTCCCGCTGCTCATCGGCGCCGATGATATGGCCTTCCCGCGGCTCAACGCGCTCACCTTCTGGCTCATCCCGCCCGTGGCCGTGACCCTGATGGCCACGCCGTTCGTGGGCGGCATCGAGACCGGCTGGACCGCCTACCCGCCGCTTTCCACCACCACCAACAGCTCCCAGATCCTGTTTGACCTGGCGATCATCACCTTCGGGCTCACCTCCATCCTTGGCGGCCTGAATTTCGTTGTCACCATCATCTACATGCGCGCCCCCGGGATGACCTGGGGACGCCTCCCCATCTTCGTCTGGTCCATGTTCGTCACCTCGTGGATGGCCCTCCTGTTCACCCAGGGTTTCGCGGTCGCCCTCCTGATGATCATCCTGGACCGCGT
>CAZRUZ010000031.1:7273-9412 GCA_964603275.1 uncultured Anaerolineaceae bacterium
AGGGATGGCGTTCTTCCGGGCGGAAGCTGGCGGCGACCCGCTCCTCTACCAGCACGTCTTCTGGTTCTACTCACACCCCGCGGTCTACATCATGGTCCTGCCGGGCTTCGGGTTGGCCCTGGAGATCATCAGCCACTTCTCCCGCAAGCCGCTCTTCGCCTACCGCTACGCCGTGGCCGCGTTCCTCGGCATCCTGGGCCTCAGCGGCGTGGTCTGGGCGCACCACATGTTCACCTCGGGCATGCCCAACTACCTGCACGGGCCCTTCCTCGTCGCCACCGAGCTGATCTCCATCCCCACCGGGCTCATCTTCCTCTGCGCGCTCGGCACCATCTGGATGGGCAAGCTCTGGCTGCGGACGCCGATGCTGTTCGCCCTGGCGGTCATCTTCAACTTCGCCTGCGGCGGTGTGACCGGCATCTTCCTCGCCGATGTGCCGACCGACATCCACCTGCACGATACCTACTTCGTCGTCGCGCACTTCCACTACACGATCGTCGGCGGCGAGATCTTCGCCCTCTTCGCGGGCATCTACTACTGGTTCCCGAAGATGACGGGCCGGATGTACAACGAAACCCTGGCGAAGCTCCACTTCTGGTGGATGTTCATCGGCTTCAACCTCACCTTCTTCACCATGCACCTGCCCGGCGTCAAAGGGATGAACCGGCGGATCGCCGACTTCCCATCGTCGCTGGACAACCTGAACATGATCGTCAGCCTCTCGGGGTTCCTGCTCGGGGCTTCGTTCCTCGTGTTCATGTACAACATGATTAACGCCTGGATCCGGGGCCCGATCGCGGAAAGCAACCCCTGGCACGCGCGGACGCTGGAGTGGCAGGTCTCGTCACCCCCGCCGCACGAGAACTTCCCCGAGCAACCCGTCATCAAGGGCCACCCATACGACTATGGCGTGCCCGGCTCCGTCCACGGCGTCTTCCCCGGGATTTCCGGAGCGCCGGCCGGCGGCGGCGGCGGACAGTAGGAGGAGAAGGCAATGCAACAGGCAATGCGGCTTGGTCTCTGGGTGGCGCTCATCCTCGCGGTGCTCACCATCCTGGAATACATCTTCGCGGTGAACTTCGGGAACGATGTCCTGCGCTTCATCGGCCTCGCGGTCGCCGCCTTCGGCAAGGCGGGGCTCATCATCTACTACTTCATGCACGTGAACCGCGTCTGGCGGGCTGAGGAGGCGCACTGATGGCCATCATGTCAGCGGCGGAAGGCCACCACTCGGCCTACAACCACCAGCACCTGAACCGGGTCGGGCTCTGGCTCTTCTTCTTCTCCGAGACCGTCCTCTTCGGGCTCCTCCTCAGCGCGCGGTTTTTCCTCGAAGGTATCGAGCGGGAACACGTCGATCAGCTGCTCGGCCTCGGGATCACGGTGATTCTGTTGCTCAGCTCGCTCACCGCCTTCACCGCTGAAACCGCGATCGAGCACGACAACCGCGAGCTTGCCCACTGGGGCCTGCTCGGCACCATCATCCTCGGCGTCATCTTCGCAGGTGGCGTCGGCTACGAATGGGCAACCGCCGAGTTCTCCCGCGAGGAAGCTTTCGGCACGGTGTTCTTCACCATGACCGGCGTGCACGCGGCCCACGTGGTCAGCGGGATCGCCATCCTCTCCCTGGTCTGGTTCCAGTTCGCACGCGGGCGGTACAGCGGCAAGGACCACTGGCCAATCGCCGGAGCGGTCATGTACTGGCACTTCGTCGATGTCGTCTGGGTGTTCTTTTACCCTGCGCTCTATCTCGTGAAGTAGCGGCTACAATGGATTCATGGCCATCTCTCCCGCGGTAAGGCACTGGTTGGCGTGGGCGGCGGGCGGCATTGCTGTCGCCTGGATTGTGGGCGTGTTCTGGTGGTGGCTGCTCGAGCCCGCCGGGAAGGATGCATCGAAAGAGATCGTCATCCCGCCCGGGACCGCGGCGGCGATTGCCGCGGGTCAGCCGGCGCCCGGCATCCCTTCCACGATCGACCTCGACCGAGCGCGCGAAGTCCGCATCATCAACAACGACACGGCCGAACACTACATCGGCGGGACCCTCATCCGGCCCGGCGCCGATGTCGTCATCGTCCCCGAGGAAAAGGAAGGCGCGGTCACCTGCAGCTTCCATTCGGCCGGGGCGATCAACTTCAC
>CAZRUZ010000031.1:9512-17828 GCA_964603275.1 uncultured Anaerolineaceae bacterium
GGGATCGCGGCCGCGAGCTGGTCCGCCTTGCCCACCAGCGTGTCGCCATCGCCGATCAGCACCATCACCGGCACGCGCACACCAGGCAGCTTCGAAGCGTCGAACGGCGCCCGGCCTGATCGCTGCATGGCGGCCAGTGCGCCAAGGTCGTTTCCGCTGCGTTCGGCGAACACACGGAAGCCGCGGGCCGTCGGGTCCTGGACCTCGCTGGCATCGCTCGCCTCCATGCCTTCGGCCAGTCCCGGCCGCCCAGGCCCGCCGCGCAGCATCCCATCACCGATCCCGGCGAGGATGACCGAGGTGAACCGCTCCGGATGGCGGACGAGGAGCGAAGCGGAGATCCCTCCGCCCATGCTGTAGCCCATCAGGTCGGCCTTCTCGATGCCCAGGTGGTCCATGAGCGCGATCACATCGTCGGCCATCTTTGTGCCGCTGTACGCCTCCGGGTCGTGCGGCTTGCCGCTGCGGCCGTGGCCCCGGCAATCGAGCGCGACCGCGCGGCGCCCCGAAGCGACCAGCGCATCGACGAGCCCTGTCGCGCGCCAGTTGCCGTGAAGGTTGCTGGCGAAGCCATGGACGAGCACGATCGGCCGCCCCGTTCCTTCGTCGATGTAGTTGATGGCGACGCCATCCGAGGCAAATTCCGGCATGGTGAAAACGCTCCAGAAAGGTGAGTGACGGGATTATGCGGCCCGGCGCCGCAACCGCCCACCCATCAACTCCCTCTCGCCTGAGGCCTCTCGCCTCTCTCCCACCCATCAACTCCCTCGCGCCTGAGGCCTCTCGCCTCCCCCCTACCGCCTACCTCTACCACCAGAGGATGTCGTCCAGCGGGTCCTCGTGGCGGTCGACGTCGGCCGTCTCGGCATCCTCGGCCTGCCAGAGGTCGGTGCCCAGGTACTTCCAGCCGCCATCCGCGAAGATCACCACCACGTTGCCGCGTTCGATGCGCCCGGCCGCCCGCATGGCGGCATGGAGCGCCGCGCCGCTGCTGATCCCCCCGAAAATGCCCTCGGCAAGCATCGCCCGGCGCGCGTGCGAAAAGGCGTGGCGGTTCCCCACGATGATCTTGCCATCCAGGACCGACTCATCCAGGACGGGCGGGATGAACCCGTCCTCGAGCGACTTTAGCCCCTGCACATGCACGCCCAGCCGGGGCTCCACGCCGAGCACGTGACAACCCGGGTTGGCTTCCTTCAGGCGCCGGCCGGCCCCGCTGATCGTCCCGCCTGTGCCCATGCCGGCCACGAAGACATCGACCGGGCCCACCGGAGCGAGGTCGCGCAGGATCTCCCCCGCGGTCGTCTCGTAGTGGGTGCGGGCGTTCTCCGGGCTATCGAACTGGCCGAGGTAGTACGCGCCTTCTTCCCGGGCAACCACCTGCGCGACTTCCCGCGCCGTCTTGATCCCCGCCTGGCGCGGGACGCGATGCACGGTCGCGCCGTAAACCCGGAGGAGCTGCTCGATCTCCGGGTAAACGCTCTCCGGGACGCAGACCGCGACCGGGTGGCCGAGCAACCGCCCGAACAGCGCGAGCGCCACGCCCGTGTTCCCGGTCGAGGCCTCGACGATCGGCTGCCCCGGGCGGAGCACCCCAGATGCCCGGGCCGCCTGGAGGATCCGGAGGACGATACGGTCCTTGATGCTGCCGGTCGGGTTCTGGCCTTCGAGCTTGGCGAAAATGCGCACGTCCGGGTTGGGCGAGAGCGAGCGTAACTCCACCAGCGGCGTGTTGCCGACGAGGCTCACCACCGACGATGCGACCGTCATGGGGCGCTGCCTTCAGGACGGACATCGTCGAAGGGAGGCCAGGTTTCCCCGAGCAGATCTTCGAGCGCGGGCCGCACCGCCCACTCATCGGCGAGTGCGCGGTAGCGGCTATACGCCGCCCTCGCGGCATCGCGGGCCGGATTACCCGCCGGGCGTAACTCGGCCCGGATCATCAGGTTCCGCGCCGTCGCCTCGGGC
Source organism: uncultured Anaerolineaceae bacterium (assembly GCA_964603275.1). Classification (GTDB taxonomy): domain Bacteria; phylum Chloroflexota; class Dehalococcoidia; order Tepidiformales; family Tepidiformaceae; genus Amarobacter. The sequence goes on from CAZRUZ010000031.1 coordinate 11,481, forward strand.
GAGACGAACTCGACCAGGTCCACATCGTAGCCGAGCGCTTCGAGGGCGGCGGCTCGCAGGCTATCGGTCACGATGTCGGTGAGGCGGTGACGCAGGAGGCCGCTGCCGAGGGTGGCCGCCCAGGCGCGTTGCGCGGGGAGCGCGCCCTCCTTCCGCCGGGCCTCAACCTGGTCGTCGATCTCCTGGTGGCAGCACGGCGCGAGGACGATGGCGCGCGCCCCGAGCCGTACGCCCGCCGCGAGCGCCTCATCCGTCGCGGTATCGCACGCATGGAGGCTGACCAGCAGGTCGACCGGTTCCTGCCAGCCAGCCGCAAATTCACGGATCGGCGCCGCCTGGAAGTTCGCCCGCTCGTAGCCGAGGCGCCGGGCGCTCTGCTCCACGGCCGCCACGATCGCGGGCTCGCGGTCGATCCCGACAAGTTCGATCGGTGTCCGCCTAAGCTCCGCCCAGAGGTAGAGCGCGAGGCTGAGGTAGGCCTTGCCGCAGCCCGCATCGAGCACGCGCAGCGGGGTGCCGTCATCCCAGATCGGGAGCGGGCGCAGCAGCTCGAGGTAGTGCTGCACCTGGCGGTGCTTGGCCACGGCCTCGCCGAGGACCGCGCCGTTCTTGCCGTAAAGCCCCGTCTCGATGAAGAGCTCCTGCACGCGCGGGTTGGTCTCGGAAAGCGCCCGGCCGCGGAGCCGGTCATGGGGCGGGAGTTCGGGCGCGCGCTCCACCTGGAGCGACGGCCGGCCCTTGCTCACCAGCCACTTCCCATCGCGGGTGCGCCGCGCGTGCCATTCAAAAGCGGGGGCGATGACGTTCAGGTTCACCGCGCCCTTGCCGATGAGGTCCGGCAGGCGGGCGGGCCAATCCTCGATGCGGACGGTGGCCGTGGTCTCGTTCTTGCCGGAGCGGGTGATGAGCTTGATCGCGGGGCCGCGTCCGAGGCGCACGGGCTGGGCGACCAGGCGGTCGAAGGGCGCCGAGCCCCGGGCCGGCGTGATCACGCAGCGCACCCACGCGCCGGTTTCGGCGCCGGTCGCAAGCAGCTGGATGACGGGTTCGATAGGGTCGCCGGTGTCGGGTTTTTGTGGCATTCATCCCATTGTCACCGGGCCGGGGCGCCGCCGCCACACGGCAACCGCAAACGTTCGGCTATCATCGGGCGATGAGTGAGACACCACGGATGATTCCGCCCGCCGAGATCGGCCCGGCTACGCTCACCGGGCAGGCCGTTCGCCTCGATCCGCTGCGCCTGGACCACATCCCGGCCCTGGTTGCGGCCGCTTCGGAAGAGCGGGCGACCTACGACTGGACGCTCGTCCCGCACGACGAGGCCGCGATGCGCGAGTACGTGGAAGGGGCCCTCGAACTCGCCGCGAACCAGGAGGCGGTGCCGTTCGCAACCGTGGACCTGGCCAGCGGGCGCGTGGTGGGGAGCACCCGTTTCGCGAACTTCGAATACCTGCCGTGGCCCGGCATGGCTGGTCCGGGCGAGCGCGGGCCGGATGGGGTGGAAATCGGCTGGACCTGGCTGGCCGCTTCAGCGCAGCGGGGGCCGATCAACACGGAAGCGAAGCTGCTCATGCTTCGCCACGCGTTCGGCTACTGGGGCGTGCGCCTGGTGCGCCTCAAAACGGACCGGAGGAATGCACGCTCGCGGGCAGCCATCGAGCGGATCGGTGGGAAGCTCGATGGCGTGCTCCGCGGGCATACGGTGGGAAGGGATGGGGCGCTTCGCGACACGGCCTTCTATTCCATCATGGAGAGTGAGTGGCCGGCCGTGCGCGCAAGCCTGGAAGAACGGGTGACGCGCCGGTAGCGGGTGATCCGCAGGCGCGCCAGGAGCGGGATGGACTGGCGCCGGCTGGCGGCAAGCGCCTCGGTGATGATGTGCTGCTGGCGGAGTTCCCGGCAGCGGTCCTCGTGCATGGCCTTCGCAATGAGCTCCAGCATGGGTAGCACCTCCTTTGGTGGCTGATCCCACCTTCACCCCTGTTTGTGAACGCCGTGCAACCCCGGCGTGAAGGGGCCATAAAATTCGCGCGACGTTTGTGTTTCTTTCTCTTCCTTGTATAGATGGGGCCAATCGACGCGATGTGGAGCGCACCCGGCCCTACTTCACTCGGGCCGCGGCCCCTACACTGGAACCACATCGCGATTCCGCGGACCGAAGGAGTGCCACATGTCGCAAACGGGGACCTGGGCAGTAAAGGTGGGCCTGGCCCAGATGCTGAAGGGGGGCGTCATCATGGACGTCGTCACCCCCGAACAGGCGAAAATCGCTGAAGAGGCTGGAGCCTGCGCGGTGATGGCCCTCGAACGCGTCCCTGCCGATATCCGCAAGGACGGCGGTGTGGCCCGGATGAGCGACCCCGAGATGATCGACGGCATCATCAAGGCGGTGACGATCCCCGTCATGGCAAAGGCCCGCATCGGCCACTTTGTCGAAGCTGAGGTCCTGCAGGCGCTCGGGATCGACTACGTCGATGAATCCGAAGTGCTCACCCCCGCCGATGAATCGCACCACATCGATAAGCACGCCTTCAAGGTCCCCTTCGTCTGCGGCTGCCGGAACCTCGGCGAGGCCCTCCGCCGCATCGGCGAAGGCGCGGCCATGATCCGCACCAAGGGCGAGGCCGGCACCGGCGACATCGTCGAGGCGGTGCGCCACATGCGGACCGTGCAGGACGAAATCCGGCGCCTGCAAACGCTCGCGGATGACGAGATCTACACCGCCGCCAAGGAGCTCGCGGCGCCGCTCGAACTGGTCCAGCAGGTGAAGCGCGAGGGCCGCCTGCCCGTGGTGAACTTCGCCGCGGGTGGTGTCGCCACCCCGGCCGATGCGGCACTGATGATGCGTCTTGGCGCCGATGGCGTGTTCGTGGGCTCGGGCATCTTCAAGTCGGAGAACCCGCCGCTGGTCGCGAAGGCGATCGTGGAGGCCACCACCCACTACCAGGACGCCGATATCCTCGCGAAGGTGAGCCGCGGCCTCGGCAAGGCGATGCCCGGCATCAGCGTCTCCTCGCTCGGCGAAAAGGAACTCCTGGCCACCCGCGGCTGGTAGTTCCAGCCCGGGCCGGCCGCATTGAGGCAAACGACGGCGCGTGGTACCTTCATCCTTCGCGCCGGGAGCACGGTCCTTTTTCCAGGAAGGACAAACCCATCGCCCGGCCTGAGGTTTCATGAGGGAATATGAACTGACGGTGGTCTATGACCTTGCCGTCTCCGAAGCTGGCGGCCCGGATGCCGGTCCGCAGCGCGTCACGCAGCTCATCGAAGCGCGCGGCGGGAAAGTCCTGAAAGTCGACCACTGGGGACGCCGCCGCATGGCCTACCCCATCAAGCACGCCATCGATGCTGACTACGTGGTGAGCCGCGTGGAGCTCGACCCGCCAAGCGTCAACGCGCTCGAGAGCGCGCTCCGCATCGACGAGCGCGTCTACCGGCACCTGATCGTCCGGGCCGATGAGCTGCCCGCGCCCATGCCCCCGCGTGAACCGCGTGAACCGCGCGAACCGCGTGCGGCCGCACCGGCTCCCGCCGCCGCCGCCGCGCCAGCAGCTGACGCTCCAGTGGCCGAAGCTCCGGCCGCCGAAGCCCCGGCCGAGGAAGCCCCGGCCGCCGAAGCTCCGGAAGCCGAGGCAGCTGCGCCCGCGGATCCCGGGCCAGACGCGGAAAGCGCCCCGGCCGAGCCGGAAAGCGACTAACCCAGGAGGACTCAGATGGCGAGCCTGAACAAGGTCATGCTCATCGGTAACGCGGGCCGCGATGCGGAGCTTCGTTACATCGCGTCGGGCACCCCACAGTGCCAGTTCAGCCTGGCGGTCAACAACCGCCGGAAGAACCAGCAGTCCGGCGAATGGGAAGATCAGACCGAATGGTTCAACATCGTCATCTGGGGCGATACCGCCGAACGCGTCTCGCAGTACATCACGAAGGGCAAGTCCGTCTACATCGAAGGGCGTCTCCAGACCCGCTCGTGGGACGATGACCAGGGCCAGAAGCACTACCGCACGGAAGTGATCGCCCAGACCGTCCAGCTGCTCGGCGGCCGCGATGGCGGTGGCCAGGGCGGCGGCGGCGATGAATGGAACGGCAGCTCCAGCTACAGCCGCCCGCGAGGCGGCGGGGCTCCACGGGCCGCCGAGACCGACCCCGACGACCTTCCCTTCGAATAACAACACCAACCAGCGGCCGGGTCCCCGGCCGCAACCCCGGTCCTTCGGATCGAAGGACAAACCCATCGGGAGGAATACAGGAATATGACTTCGGAAGAACGCCCCCAGGCTCCATCAGGTGATGGCGAACGCCCCTCACGCCCCCAGCGGCCGCGCTTCGGCAGCCGCCGCAAGGTCTGCCGTTTCTGCGTCGATAAGGTGAAGGGAATCGACTACAAGGATGTCTCCCGCCTGCGCATGTACGTGAGCGACCGCGGCAAGATCGAGCCCCGCCGCAAGACCGGCACCTGCCTCAAGCACCAGCGCCTCGTCTGCACCGCGATCAAGCGGGCCCGGCACCTGGCCCTGCTGCCCTACACCCTCGGCCACGTCCGCCAGACGGGGATCTTCCCGACCCGGGGCTAGGCGAAGGCGGGCGCCCGCCGCGCCCGGGAAGGATAAGCATGGCTCGACGCGATCGAACCACCGGGCTTCCCCGCCCCCGTGCGCGCCAGGCGTCACACCAGGAGCGCACCGTCGCGGGCATCGCCCTCAACGAACAGACCACCCGTTTCGCCATCCTCGGCGGCGCGGCCTTCCTGCTCGTGCTGGTCCTCGCCCTCATGGGCTGGCGCTGGTACGACCAGAACTACCGCATCCCCGACAGGGTCGTCCTCCAGGTCGGCGAAGAGAAATTCGACCTCTCGTACTACGCTGACCGCCTCTTCCCCTACGCCCAGACGCAGGTGCAGGCCGGCGTAAACCTCCAGCTCGCCGAGCAGGCCCTGCTTGGCCTGCTCGAGGAAGAAGCGATCGTCATCACCCTGGCCAAAGAGAAGGGGATTACCGTCTCGGACCAGGACATCACCAACGAGATCGCCGCCCAGCTCGGTGTCCCCGTCGGCGGTGCCGGCAGTTCGTTCGATACGCTCTACCGCCAGCGCCTCAAGTCCCTGACCATGAGCGATGACCACTACCGCCGCGAAATCGAAGCGACCGTCTATCGCCAGCGCCTGCTCGATGCCTACAAGGCCGAGATGGGCGAGACCGGCGAGATGGTCACCCTCCGGAGCGTCGTCCTCCAGACCAAGGAAGACGCGGACGCGGTTGTCGAACGGATCAAGTCCGGCGAGGACATGGGCACCGTCGCGCAGACGGAGTCCGCGGACCTCGATTCGCGCCAGCGCGATGGCGTGATGGAACCCGAGCCGCCCGCACTGCTCCCGGAAGCCGTGCGCACCGCCATCGAAGGCAAAGAGGCCGGCACCGAGCTCTTTGGGCCCGTGGAAGTCGCCGGAAACTTCTGGGTCTTCCGGCTGGAAAAGCGCGACCCGCAGGCGACGCCCTCTGACACCCAGAAAAGCCAGGTAGCCGACCTGAAACTGGACGAGGAGATCGCGGCAAAGCGGGCATCGGTGACGATAATCCGCTCCCTCTCCAACTCGTCGCTCGAATGGGCGGAGAAGAACGCTGACTGAGCCAGTGAAGCGCGAGATTGGCGTCGGGCTGATCGGCCTGGGCGTCGTAGGCGGCGGAGTGGCCCGCGCCCTCGTCGAGCGGCGCGAGTACTTCGCCCGCCAGGTTGGCGCCTCCATCACGGTCCGCCGCGCTGCCGTGCGCGACCTGGAAAAACCCCGCACGGTCGACCTCCCCCCCGGCCTCCTGACCACCAGCGTCGATGACGTGATCAACGACCCCGCCGTCGATATCGTGGTGGAAGTCATTGGCGGCGAAGAGCCCGCCGGGACGTTCATCCGCCAGGCTCTGGAGGCCGGGAAACACGTCGTCACCGCGAACAAGGAGCTGATGGCGAAGGCCGGCCCCGAACTCCTAGCCGAGGCCCACACGCGCGGGCTCGACATCATGTTCGAAGCGAGCGTGGGCGGCGGAATCCCCCTGATCGCACCGCTCCGCCGCGATCTGCTGGCCAACCGGATCACCTCCATCCGCGCGATCATCAACGGGACCACCAACTACATCCTGACCAGCATGGCCAACGCCGGCGCGGCTGCCGAGGCCCTGCGCAAGCAGGGGATCGAGCCGGTTGGTGGAGGCGGCTACGCCGAGGCGCTCGCCGCTGCCCAGGAACTCGGCTATGCCGAACCGGACCCGACGAACGACGTCGAAGGCTTTGACGCGGCCTACAAGCTCGCCATCATGGCCACGCTCGGCTTCCGCACCCGGGTGCGCCCCGGGCAGA
>CAZRUZ010000031.1:17928-19622 GCA_964603275.1 uncultured Anaerolineaceae bacterium
AAGCTCGCCATCATGGCCACGCTCGGCTTCCGCACCCGGGTGCGCCCCGGGCAGATCCACACCGAAGGCATCACCCGCCTGACCGCCAGCGATTTCGAGTACGCCCAGGAGCTCGGCTACGCGATCAAGCTCCTCGCCATCGCCGAGCGGACCGAAGCCGGCATCCTTGCACGGGTCGCGCCGGCCTTCATCCCCCATTCCGAACCGCTGGCGAAGGTCGATGGCGTCTACAACGCTGTCCAGATCGTGGGCGACCTGACCGGCACGGTGCTCTTCCAGGGGCGTGGCGCTGGCGCCGAGCCCACCAGCTCGGCCGTCGTGGCCGACCTGCTCGACCTTTCCCACGCCATCGTGCTCGGGGCGCGCGAGCGCAAGTACTGGGGCCCCGAAGGCGATGTGCCCGTCCTCGGGCTGGAGCACCTGGAGACGCGCTACTATGTCCGGGTGACCGTGAACGACCGGCCGGGCGTCCTCGCCCAGATCGCGCGGACACTGGGAGACCATGGCGTGAGTATCGCGGCGGTGAGCCAGAAGGAATCGGACCCGGGGACCCAGACGGCCGAACTGGTGATCATGACGCACCGCGCCCGCGAAGGGGCCGTGCAGGCGGCGCTGCGGGATATCGGCGCGCTCGCCGTCGTGGTCCAGGTGTCCTCGTTCCTCCGCGTGGAGGGCTGAGATGGCCGGAGAGCCGCAGGCCCAGGCGCTCGGCGAAATCATCACCTGGCTCGAACAGCAGCTCCGCGCGAACCGCGAGGAGCAGGCCCGCCAGGTCACCTACCTCGACCAGCTCCGCCGTCAGATCCATGACCTGAGCGAACAGATGGACGCCGCCGAGCGCTCCGTCCGCGAGATCGACCCCAAGCTCCTCCCGTTCAAGGGCCTCCCGGAGAAGATCCGGTCGCTCGATGAAGCCTCCGAACACCTCCGCCAGGCCATCACCGCGAACCGGGCCGAAACCGAGAACGCACTCCGGCTCCTCCGCGCCGAAGCCGATTACGACCGCCAGGAACGCGGCGAAGCCCTGCGCCGCATCGAGACCGCCACCAGCCAGCTCGGCCTCGTGCTTTCTGATGTGGCCCAGGTCCAGCAGCAAACCTCGCAGGTCAACCAGACCATGCAAACGCTCATCGAGCGCCAGCGCGAGGTGGAAGCCCGCGTCGAGCAGTTCGGGCTCCGGCTCGACCGCTCGATCGAGGTGAACCGCGACCTGGAAGAGCGCATCAAGGAGGTCGTCCTCGGAGACCTCGATGACCGCTTCGACGTCGTCTACGAACGCCTCCAGGTCGTCGGCGAGATGGTGAAGCGCAACGAAGACCTGATCGCTACCGTGGCGAACGAGCGCAGCCTCCGCCAGGAGCTCCTCGACGAGCTCTCCGTCTGGCGCGAGGAGCACAACCGGATCGATGGCCGCCTGAACGTCCTCGAGGAATCGGCCGACAAAGTGCTCGCCCAGATGGACAAGATGCACGGCGAGCTCGCTCTGCTCGAAGGGCGGCACTCGGGCCTCGGCGAGCGCGTGGCGAACATGCGGCGCGATATCGCCGAGGTTGTCGACCACGTCCGCGAGGAGTTCGCGAAGTACAACACGATGCTTGAGAAACAGCGGCGGAAGCAGATCCAGGTGCTCGAACAGGAGCTCCGGGAGATGAAGTTCCATGCCTTCCGCCCGCCGGAGGAACCGTGACCACACC